>CAMMLF010000039.1 GCA_946497585.1 uncultured Clostridium sp. | reverse complement strand
GTGCAATAAAAACTTGACGAAATATAAACAAATTGATATAATTTAGAAAGAGAGGCAAAAAGTGAAAATTAAACTTATACTAGACGATGAAGATGAAAAAATAGAACCAAAATCTGAATTAGTGAAAGACAAGCCAAAACTTAAATTATTGATTAATGAAGAATATTCTTTAGAAGATATTGATCAAGAAGAATCTGGTTTGCAGGAAGAAAAAGTTGAATACATATTAGAAGATCCTCAAGAAGATTCTCAAGAAAATATTCAAGAAGCTACACAACATAGTAATGACAAAATAATGAGAACAATTCTAAAAGATAGAGCTCAAGCAGCAATATGTTTAAACAAATGGCTAAAAGTAAAAGAAGGTTATGAAATAAAAGCAGAAGAACTAGAGGAAATGACAGAAAGTTATATAACATCTGATTTAGAAAATAGAGAAAGTGATATAGTATATAAAGACAAAAAATATGAAGGGGTATTTTATTTAATAGAGCACCAAACAAAAGTAGATTATCAAATGGCAAAAAGAATAGCCGAATATAAAAATGAAATACGAAGACATTATCAAAATAATACAAAATTAAAAAATAATAAAGGATTTAAAGTAGCAAAAATTATAGCAATAGTTTTATATACAGGAAAAGAAAAATGGACAGCTAGTAAAACCTTGGATGACATAGAAGTAGCTTGCCCAAGAATAGAAGAAAAAGAAACAGATGAATATCAACTAGAAATAACAAATGAATATAAAGTGGAAGCTTTGAAACAAGATATAGAAGCAAATAACAAAGATATATTAGCAAAAATATTCTTTATAGATAAGTTAGGAGATTCTAAGAATTTAAATAAGGTAGAACAAGAAATAGATAATTTAAAAATAACAGAAGAAGAAATCAATTATATAGCATCATATATAAATAAAATAATAAGTAGAACTTATGGAGAAGAAACATCTAAACAAATGATAAAGATATTGGAAAAAGGATTAAGTAAAGAGGAGGGTAAAGATATGTTAATGGAGAATTTTGTAAAAACCTGTTTTGAAGAGGGTGAAAAGAGTGGAAAGAAAGCTGGAATAAGTCAAGTTGCAATTAATATGCTAAAACAAAAATGTAAGAAAGAATTAATTAAGCAATGTACAGGATTAAGTGATGCAAAAATAAAAGAATTAGAAAAAACATTGCAAAGTGCATAGCTTTTTTGAGTGAATATATTAAAGAAGGAATAACACTTGGCGGAGTAACAGGAACACTAAAAGATTTAGACACATCAGATGCCACAGCAACTGCAGAAGATATATTGGAAGGAAAAGTAGCATATGCAAGAGGAGAAAGAATAGTTGGAACTATGAAAGAAGGTCCTGAACCAATAGAAATACTAGACCCTAATGAAGTATATTATGCCGACATAGAAGGAGACGGAGAGGTAGATGGAGTAATTTTTGCAGATTTAGCAGTAGGTGGAAGTGGTTTTTTGGGGTCTTTGGGAGCTGGAAATTATAATATACCGACAGAAACAAATTTGAAACAATATTATATAAAAGATGAAAATTATTCAAATGATTTTGGAAAAGGAAGAGAGAATACAGCAACTATGATAGCAGAATGGAATAAAGGAGAAAATGGAAAATATGGACAACAGAATACTGGAGCATATGATGATATTTGGGTAGCAAATAATAGCTTGGGATCTATCACTGCCTCAGTAGTGTATAATAGTTATTTTGTGCGCCTAGCTACAACTTTCTAAAATTATACCATTGAGAAAAATGTCGAAAACTTGTCAAAATTCGACAAAATATCTTATGGAAAATACTACCAAAAAGAACTATAATATTAAAGTAAATATTATAGTTCTTTTTTTCTATGCAAAATAAGACAAGCTTAGGATAGTGGCTTGATAAAGACAATAGCCAAAAAAGAACTATAAACTAAATTAGGAGGTAGTAATGTGATAATTGAATTTAACAAAGAGGACAAGCAATTAACATTCAAATTAACAGAAGATGTGGATCAACACACAGTAGAAAAAGTAAGGAGGAAAATGGATAATGAAATTAAAGGATATAGTCCAAGAAAAATTGTATTTGATTTTAGTAACATCTCTTTTATGGATAGCGCTGGAATAGGAATGGTGCTAGGTAGATATAAGTTAGCAAAAATGCTTAATGGAGACCTAGAAATCATAAATGTAAATAAATCAATGAAAAAAATATTTGATATGAGTGGAGTATCAAGAATAATAAATATTATTGAGGAGGATAAGAATGAAGGGGTTATATGATAATGAAATGAAACTAGAATTTGTGAGCAAAACAAATAATGAAGCATTTGCAAGAATAGCAGTTGCTGCATTTGTATCACAATTAGACCCTACAATAGATGAATTATCTGACATAAAAACAGCTGTATCAGAGGCTGTAACAAATAGCATAATTCATGGCTATGAAGATGAGGAAGGAATAGTAAAAATAACTGCCAAATTATTTGGAAATACTGTAGAAATTGAAATATCAGATAATGGTAAAGGAATAAGCAATATAGAAGAAGCAAGAAAACCCCTATACACTTCTAAACCTAATATGGAAAGATCGGGAATGGGCTTTACCATTATGGAGAGTTTTATGGACTATGTAACTGTTGAGTCAGCAGTAGGTCTAGGTACAAAAGTAACTATGAAAAAGAAAATAATGAGTATGGAAAATGAGAAATGTATTGAGGCGTAATTTAAATTTAAAATTGTTTTCGCGTTAGCGAAACCGCGAAGCAAAAGCGGAAGAATACATATTGAAGTGTTGATAGAGTATAAATTATGCATATTTATTAAACTCTAACATATAATTAGGAGAAGGTTATGGATGAAACTCTAAAAAAACAAATACTCGAAGTGCAAGCAGGAAATAGAGAAGTATTAAATGACCTAATAAAACAAAACAATGGATTAATTTGGAGCATTGTAAAAAGATTTGAAGGAAGAGGATATGAACTAGAAGACTTATATCAAATTGGAGCAATAGGATTTATAAAATCTGTACAAAAATTTGATTTTTCATTTAATGTGGCATTATCAACATATGCAGTATCTTTTATCATAGGAGAAATAAAAAGATTTTTAAGAGATGATGGCATGATAAAAGTTTCCAGACAAACAAAGTCAACTTGTCAAAAGGCAATAAAAATAAAAGAGGATTACGAAAAACAGGGCAAAAAAATAGGCGTAGATGAAATAGCAAAATTGCTTAAAATATCAAAAGATGAAGTAATAGCATCATTAGAATACAAAAATTGTCTAGAGTCCTTATATGAAAAAGAAGATGATGATGGAATATGCCTAATAGATAAAATAAAAACAAATGAAAATGAAGAAGAAAAAACAGTAAATAGATTAGCACTAAAAGAAGGTATAGAAAAATTAAAACCAAGAGAAAAAGAAATAATATACTTAAGATATTTTAAAGGTCAAACTCAAAAAGATGTAGCAAGACTTGTTGGAATAAGCCAAGTTCAAGTTTGCAGACTAGAAAAGCAAATATTGCAAACTTTAGGGCAAGAGTTAAAGGAGGCATAGTGAAAAAGTTTTATATTATATTGTTTATGCTTATTTTTTGCACATTTGCTATACCAATTATTTTTACAAAAAATACTGTAAGTGGCAAAATAGCAAATGATACGAATGAAACTACAGAAAATATTACAGAAGAAATTCAAATGATAGACTATGATTATAAACAATATGATACAATAAAACTTTTGCATGTAGATACAGGAGAAATTGAGGAGCTACCTTTAGATACTTATCTTTTAGGAGTTGTTTCAGCAGAAATGCCTGCAAACTTTGAACAGGAAGCACTGAATGCACAAGCATTAGTTGCAAGAACATATACAATATATTCAATTGTACATAGTGGGGGCAAACATGGAGATGCGGATATATGTGATGACTCTGGCTGTTGCCAAGCGTGGATTTCTAAAGAAGATAGAATGGCTAGATGGGATGAAACTGAAAGAGAAAACAATTGGCGAAAGATAGAGATTGCCGTAAATACCACAGCAGGAAAAATAATCACATATAATGGAGAAGTTATAGATGCGTTTTTCCATTCAAATAGTGGCGGAACTACAGAGGCACCAGTAAATGTGTGGGGTGGAACTAATTATCCATATTTGCAATCAGTTGAAACAGCAGGAGAAGACGCATATTCCCAATACAGTTCTGAAGTAGTTCTTACAAAAGAGGAATTTCAAAATAAAATATTAGCTAAACATTCTGACTTTACCATAGATTATTCACAAACTAATTGCATACAAATATTAGAATATACTGAATCGGGAAGGATAAAAACAATAAAAATAGGAAACCTTAATCTTTCGGGGGTTGAAGTAAGAACTTTGTTAGGTTTAAGGTCTGCAAATTTTGAAGTAAGCATAGATGGGGATAATATCAAATTTGCTGTAAAAGGTTATGGTCATGGAGTTGGAATGAGCCAAACCGGTGCAGATAGCATGGCTAAGCAAGGTAGCAATTACGAAGAAATTGTAAAGCATTTTTATACTGGTGTAGAAATTACGGAAATGTAATTCTATATAAAACTCTCCAATATATATTCTTCCGCATTTGCTTCACGGTTTTGCTTACGCAAAAACGCTTGCACGCTCACTTTGGCAGTTCACAATTGTTATAAATTGAAATGCTCCCGCTGCCTCAGGTCGCTAAAAGCTCTAGAATATATATTGGAGAGTTTATAAAAAAATACTTAACAAATAATGTATATTTTCCTAATTTAAGGAAATAATCAAATTAATAGATTATTTCAAGGAGGATATATATGAGAAGAGAAAAGAGAAACAATAATAATTTAGAGGATAAGTTTAAATGGGGAAAGCTAGTTAGCTTTATAATTGCTATAATTTTACTTATAATTGCTATTGTGGCATCAATGAGCCAAGAACAAACAGTAGGAAATTTAAATTATAATAAAATTACAAACGAGTATAATTCTGTAGAATCAGCAAGTTCAGATTTAAGTAAAAATATAAATGGTGTGTTAGCACAAAATAGTGCAGGTGGAGACAATGCAGATGAAGATGATAACGAAATAAATGAAATTAGAAATTCCTTAATAATAAATGATAATACAAATTCAGCAAATACAACTAATACAGAGAAAGCAGAAGTATCAGCAAATGCAACTAACACAGAGGAAACAGAAGTATCAGCAAATGTAACAGAAGCAAATGAAAACCAAGAAAATTCAGAAACAAGCAAGGTCAACAATACTGAAGCTCAAACAAATAATGACCAAAATACAGAAAACAATAGTTCAAATGAAAATGTAGAAACACAATTTGTTTTTCCAGTAGAAGGGGAAGTTATAAAAGAATTTGCAAAAGATAACTTAATATATTCAGAAACTCTAGAAGAGTGGATAACACATCCGGGAATTGATATAAAAGCAGATAGAACTACAGTAGTTAAAGCAGTAGCAAGCGGTACTGTAAAATCAATTAAAAACGACCCTAGGTATGGCTTAACAGTTACTATAGAACATGATGATGGATATACAAGTGTTTATTCAAGTTTGTTAACAGCAGAATTTGTAAAAGAAGGTGAAGCTGTTACTCAAGGTCAGACCATAGGAACAGTAGGAAACAGTAGCGTATTTGAAGTTTCTGAAGATAATCATTTGCATTTTGAATTATTAAAAGATGGAAGTAATATAAATCCAGAAATTTATTTGAAATAATTATTCTCTAATTTGAAATCTAGCTTCTAAGTAAAATAAATTTATATTTGAAGAACGTTTTATAATATAGTAAACATAAGATTATAATTCGACAAATTTTGACAAAAAACTTAAATGTAATACAAATGTAATATTTGCTAATAAATACTTAAAAATGAGGAAAGATAAGCTCTTTCCTCGCTTTTTCGTCTTTGACTTTTAGCAGATTTGATGATAAGCTAAGAGCATATTGAGAAAAGTAGGTGATAGAATGATTTACCAAAATGATATTGCAAACTTAGAATCAGACATAAGGGACAAAATAGGACAAAAGATAATTGTCAAAGGATCTTTAGGAAGGAGTAAGTCGTTTGAAAAAGAAGCTACTATAGAAAAAGCTTATACTAACATATTCATAGTAAAGTATGAAGAAAACAAAAGAAGCGTATCTTATCAATATAAAGATGTGTTAACAAGAACAGTAGAAGTAGACGTATTTGATGGTGAAGGATATAGCCCATTAATTCCTCCTTTAGTAAAGGCACCAAAAAAAATAAAAGCTGCTTTGTAATTTCTTGAATTAAACTAATTAACGAATTTTAGAACGTCAAAAATGGCGTTCTTTTTTTGCACTTTCAGTTGGGGGACGGTCCTAAATCGAAAAAAATATATATTAAAAGCCAGAAATATACTTCTCGACATTTCAGCGAACGGTTGCAGCGCGAGCATCTTTGTCTTTAACTAAGTAGGACTGCAGAGTGTAGCGGACAAGCTGGAGCGAATAGCGACCTGCGCAGTGAAATGAGAGAGAACGTATATTTTTGGCTTAAGTAATAAAATATTTTCGATTTAGGACCGTGCCCAACGTAAAATTTTCAAAATTAATAGGTTCTTTTTTATGTCTCTCCGCATATATATTAATAAAACGTAATTAAGGAGGTATAAGACAAGATGGAATTAGAAAAAAATAAAATATCCATTAATCAAATTGTAGCGCAAAAATTGGACACAGCAATTTGTGAAGGTGATTGTATAGTTCCAGATATAAAGCCAGACATATATAACATAATAACATCTAGTGGGACAGTTAGCATCTACAAAAAAGAAGTAATGGACGGAAGAGTAAGAATAGATGGTGCAATAAATACATACACAATATACAGCTCAGAAGAGGAGGGAAGAAAAGAGATAAGGTCAATTAACTATGTAATAGATTTTTCACAAGTTGTAAATATAGAAAATGCAAAAAGTGATGAAATAGCAGAGGTAAATACAAGACTAAGGAGTGTTGAGGCAAGAATTGTAAATGAAAGAAAAATAAATGTAAAAGCAATGCTTGATTTTGATATTAAGCTATTTGCAAATAACTCCGAAGAATTTATTACTGATATAAAAGATATGCAAGATTTGCAAAAGCTAGAAAGAACAATAACAGTAAACTCATTGCTTGGCACAGCAAAAACAAAAGCCCAAGTTAAAGAAACCATATCAATTGATGGAATAGATAATTTAACAGAAATATTAAAAGTAAATGTAGACATAACAAACAAAGACACAAAGATAAGTTATAATAAAATATTGGCAAAAGCTGACGCTAAATTAAAGATAATGTATTTGACAGAGGATAACAGAATAAATACAGTATCAGCTACACTGCCAATAATGGGATTTATAGATATGGAAAACATTTCAGAAGAAAATGTTTGCGATATGCAATATGAGATTAGAAATTTAGTAATAAAACCGAATAGTATGCAGGAGCATTCAATTTACGTAGAAGCGGAAATTGAAATTACAGCATCATGCTATGAAACAAAAGAAATAAATACAATAGAAGATTTATATAGTCCAAGTAGAAATTTGAGTTTTGAGCAAAAACAGATTAAGGCTATGCAAAATAAAAAGAATTTTCATGATGTTTATAGCATTAGAGAAAAACAATTATTAAATATTGGTGATGAGAAAATATATGATGCAGATGTTAGAGTAAATATAGATAATATGAGAATAGGAAATGATGAAATTGAACTAAGTGGAAATGTTTCAGTAACTTTTATTCACTCAATAAACAATATGCAAGAGATAGGAACAACAATGCTTGAATTACCAGTTAATTATAGGATGTCATGTGTAGGAATAAGAAATGATAGTCAAGTAAAAGTTGATATGGATATTCCTTTGCAAGATTTTACAATACTTCCAGGTGGAGAGGTAGAAGTAAAAATAGATATTGAATTTTTTGCAAGTACTGGAGCAGAAATTATGCTTAATGAAATATGTGACGTAAAAGAAGACGAAAACAATGAAGATAGTGGATATAATATGGTAATATATTTTACTAAAAAAGAGGATAATTTGTGGAAAATCGCTAAAGAATTTAGAAGCACTATGCAAAATATAAAGGAGAGTAACGGCCTATCACAAGATACATTAACTCCGGGAATGCAACTATTTATAACAAAATATGTAGGAGCTAATTGTTAGGATGAAATCAACAAATAAAATTAGAGAGACTAGAGCAAGAATAAATTTTATAGTAGGAGCAAATGGATAGAATTTATTCAAGACCTAGGCTACCTAGAATAAATATAAACAGAAATTGGCGGTAATGGCAATAATATAAGACCACATAAACGTAAAATTATAATTTTACTTGCAATAATAATAATAGGATATTTTACTGCAACAACAATAATGAAAGCCATTACTCCAATTATCGAAAGACAATGTAGAGTAAAAGCAAGAAGCTTAGCTACTCAGTTTGCAAATGAAGCGTGTTTAGATAATTTAAAAGACATAACTTATGATGATTTGTGCACAATAGAAAGAGATGAAGCAAATGATGTAAGTTTAATAAAAATGAATTCCATAAACATAAATAAACTTAATTCGCAAATAGCATTAGATGTTCAAGAAAAATTAAATGATACTACAATAAGTAAATTTTATGTTAAATTAGGAAGCTTTACAGGAATAAAATTAATATCCGGTAGAGGACCAGATGTAGAAGTAAGAATGTCTACAATTGGAGAAGTTACAACTGAGCTTAAATCTGAATTTGAAGAGATGGGAGTAAATCAAACATTACATAGGCTTTATATAAATGTAAATTGCAATGTAAGTTTACTTACACCTTTTAAAGATGTAGATGAACATATAACAGCTCAAGTTTTAATATCAGAAACTGTAATATCTGGAGATATACCAGATGCATATTATGACTTAGAGGGAGTTAGTGCAGAAGATACAATGAACATGATGCAATAAAATTTTATAAAACATATTGACATATTATGGAAACGTGATATAATTATTGCATAATTTTCTATTTTAATTATATAATATAGCTAAAGGAAGGAGAAAAAATGAAAAGAATGTCAAATATTAAAGATGCTATAAAATTAGATTCAAATATAGTTATGAGAAAAGCAAAAACAAATAATTCAATTTGGAATAAAGAAACTATAGATTCCCTTTCAAAGTCAGAAAATGATATAGAGAATAATAGAACAAAAGATGCTGTAGAATTTATAGAGGAACTAAAAGTAAAATATGGCTTCTAATGATACACTGTTTAAAGTAGAATTTACTGAAAAGTGTATGGAAGAAATTATAGAAATCTATGAGTATATATCAAAAAAGCTCAAAGAAGATGTTGCTGCAAAAAATCTTATCCAAAATATATTAAAAAGAATTTTGGACTTGAGATTTTTTCCAGCAATATATACTAAAATAGGAAAAGTTGATGATTTAAAAAGAGAATATCACAAAATGGTGGTAAAAAATTATATTATTCTTTATACAATTGATTTCGATAAAAGAAAAGTTTTTATTTCACATGTTATTTACCAAAGAAGCAATTATTTAGAAAAAATTTAATAAAAATTATATAATTATTTAAAGAATTGAAAATTGGTCCACACTTATGATAAAATAGTAAAAAATTATAAGTAGTAGGTGGAAAATGAGCAAAAGAAGAAAAAAGTCAAATAATTTTATAATAACTATAATAGTGTTTATATTCTTGTGTGTTTCAGGATATTTTGGAACAGATTACTTCTTAGATACATCCAATAATATAGCTAAGGAAGCCTCAGCAAATGAAGTGCAAATTACTACATCTGCAAGCATAGAAAATGCGGATGAAGTTGATTTAAACAACAACAAGTTAAACACCATATTTTTTTATGTAGGACAAGCAGATTGTACGCTAATTAAATTAAATGATGAGGTTATGCTAATAGACAGCGGAAATAACAGTGACGGTAAAAATGTTGTTAGCTTTTTGCAAGAAAAAGGTATAACTCAAATTGATTATTTAGTTGGAACTCATGCAGATGAGGATCACATTGGTGGAATAGATGACGTTATAAAAAGCATGGAAATAGGTACATTTTTAATTCCAACAGTAGGCTCTGGAACAGATTATAAAAATGCAGTAGAAGCGGCAGAAGAAAAAAATATACCAATAGAGCATCCAACAATTGGAGATGTATTTATATTTGAGGAAGCACAATTTGAAATAATGTCAGCAATGGAAGATGAAGGAACATCAGATAATAATAGTTCTTTAGTTATTGAACTTACATATAATGCAACTAAATATTTATTTATGGGTGATGCAGAAACAGAAGTTGAAAATTCTAGAAGTTGGAACAAAGTAAATGTATTAAAAGTAGGTCACCATGGTTCAAACTCAAGTAGTTCTACAAAATTTTTAGAACAAGTTAGCCCTCAGTATTCGATAATTGAAGTTGGCAAAAATAATTCATATAATTTGCCAAGTGATAAAGCAATTCAAAGATTAGAAGAAAGTGGCACACAAATTCTTAGAACAGATAGAGCAAATGGAGAAGAAGTAGGTTCTTTTTGGTTAACAAGTGATGGAAATACTATAGACATAAAAAAAGTAAATATTAACTTAGATGGAAATAGTTAAAGTGATAAGTTTATAGAGATTTAGATATTTATAAAAAAGTAAAAATTAAACGAAGAAGGAGAATTAAAATTTGGAACTAAATAATATTTTAGGAAAAATAAGCGATTTTACTAAAGACTTTGGAGAAAAACTTTTAAAAGAATTAACAACAGCCATAGCAAATAATAAACTAACAGATGCATCAAAAGTAGAATTACAAAATAAAACTAGAGATATAATAAAAAGTCATGGAGAAGTATACGAAGTAAAAAATAGAGGAGTATACAAATATAGCTTAGACAGTGAATATGAAGAACTTCAAAAAGGAATGTACCTTGGACAAGAAAAAGGGTTTTATATTTTAGACGACCAAGGAAATCTAAGATATGACGAAGAATTAAATAAAACTATAAATTCAGAGATTAATTTAGAGAAGTCTAGTATATTAAAAAAGCAACAAAAAGAACTGGATGAGTTTAGAAAAGAAGGAGAAACCTATATTGTAGATGAGCTAGGTGATGATGAAAGATATGCATACTTAACCAGAAAATCAGATGGAAAGGAAATGCAAGATTTTAATATATCTGATGAGCTTTATGACAAAATTAAAGAGAATAATAAAACAGGAAATCAAACAGAACTAACTTGGAATGGAAAAGAATATGTTATTTAAGTTAAAAAGTGTCAATAGGGACGTCCCTATTGCCATAGCTTTTTCGTGTTTTTGTGTCAAAAAGGAGCGGCCCTGTTGACACAATAATTTATTTCTTTGCTATTTTGCATACTTCTGCAAAAGCTTTAGGGTCTGTAACTGCTAAATCAGCAAGCATTTTTCTGTTAATAGTAACATTAGCTTTCTTTAAACCATTTATTAAAGTGCTGTATGTTAAACCATTAATTCTTGCAGCAGCATTAATTCTAATTATCCATAGCTTTCTGAAATTACTCTTTTTGTCTTTTCTTCCAGCATATGCATAAGCTCCAGATTTCATAACTGCTTGTTTAGCTTGTCTAAATCTGTAATGTTTAGCTCCATAATAACCTTTGGCTCTTTTTAATATTTTTTTATGTTTTTTCTTTGTAATTATAGCTGTTTTTACTCTTGCCATTTTTTATTCACCTTCCTTTAAATTCTATTTACCATATGGTAATAATTTTTTTACATGATTTTTAGAAGTGCTATCAACATAAGCATTTTGTACACTTCCTGATGACTTTTGTCTATTTGTTTTATTTCCTAATAGATGTCTTCTATTAGCTTTAGTCCTTTTAACTTTACCTGTAGCTGTAAATTTATATCTTTTTTCAGCTGCCTTATTAGTTTTTAACTTTGGCATAATAAATTCCTCCTTATATTATAGTTATATATAAATTAACTCTTTTGAGCTAATATTATAAACAAATTTTTTCCTTCTAGAATAGGTTTCTTTTCTGCAACTGCAATATCGCTTAGAGTTTCAATAAATTGATTTAGAACAGCTTCACCTTGTTTTACATAGTTTAATTCTCTTCCTCTAAATCTAACAGTAATTCTAACTTTGTTACCATCTTCTAAGAATTTTCTAGCATTTTTAGCTTTAAAATCAAAGTCATGTTTATCTATATTTGGTGTAATTCTAAGTTCTTTAACTTCAAAACTTCTTTGCTTTTTTCTAGCTTCTTTTTCTTTTTTAGCTTGCTCAAATTTGTATTTTCCATAGTTCATTATTCTACAAACCTTTGGATTGTTATTTGGAGCAACTAAAACTAAGTCTAGTTTTCTTTCATAAGCAATGTCTAAAGCCTTGTTTAAAGGTAAGACGCCAAGTTTCTCGCCTTTTTCATCAATAACCTGAACTTCATTTGCTCTAATTTGTTCATTAATTTGTAATTCCTGTTTTATATTAAAACACCTCCTAAAAATAGTAAAATTAAATTTTACTTGTATTTAATTTACTCTTTTTTATATGAAGAATATAAATTAAATCTTCAAACAAAATAAAAAAGATTGGTTATGAAGCCAATCATTCTCAAACATACTTATTCAAAACTCAATTAAGTGGATTAAAACATAAAAGTTTTATATCCTAGAACATTTAATATGAAAAATATTTTAATTAAGTTTTATATAAGATATATTTAACCTTTTCCGCTTATTCGTTAAGGTGAGAATGTAACTTCTTCTTAAATACATAAATAATAATACTATAATTTTTTGCATTTGTCAACATTTTTTCGAAAATTATGTGAATTTTTGTTACTGTTTAATACTTTTTTGAATAAAATCAGCTAAAAGCCTACAGCTGTAAT
>CAMMLF010000038.1 GCA_946497585.1 uncultured Clostridium sp. | reverse complement strand
ATTCTTTAAGAAGAATACTACTTTCATCATTACCAGGATGTGCAATAAAAAGTGTAAAAATTGATGGTGCTCAACACGAATTCACTACAATACCAAATGTAGTAGAAGATGTTCCTGAAATAATTCTAAACCTAAAAATGGTTAGAATTAAAATGGATAAAAATGAAGAAAAAACACTTAGAATTAATTTTGAAGGTGAAGGAGAAGTTAAAGCAGGAGACATTATTACAGATGGTACAGTAGAGATATTAAATCCAGACTTACATATTGCAACAGTTTCAAAAGGTGGAAAACTAAATATGGAAATGGTTGCTGATATGGGAAGAGGATATAATACAGCAGAAAAAAATAAGACACCAAATCAACCAATTGGAGTAATAGCAATAGATTCTATCTATTCACCAGTAAAAAAAGTAAACTACGCAGTAGAAAATACTAGAGTTGGTCAAATGGTAGACTATGATAAATTAACAATAGAATTATGGACAGATGGAAGCTTAGAGCCATATGAAGCATTAAGCTTAGCTGCAAAAGTTTTAACAGAACACTTAAAACTATTTGTGGATTTATCAGAAACAGCAAAAAATACTCAAATAATGATTGAAAAAGAAGAAAATAAGAAAGAAAAAATCTTAGAAATGCCTATCGAAGAGCTTGAATTATCTGTAAGGTCATTCAACTGCTTAAAGAGATCAGGAATATCAACAGTTGAAGACTTGGCAAACAAAACAGAAACAGATATGATGAAAGTTAAGAATTTAGGAAAGAAATCATTAGAAGAAGTAATTGCAAAATTACATGAGTTAGGCTTAGATTTAGCCAAAGAAGAAGAATAAGCAAAAAGACGAAGTAATAATCTGAAAAAGATTATGAAATGTAACCAAGAATAGGAGGAAAGGTAAAATGGCAAATAGAAAATTAGGAAAAACTACTGACATAAGACTAGCAATGCTAAAAAACTTGTCAACAGACCTAATTTGGCATGAACAAATACAAACAACTGAAGCTAGAGCTAAAGAAGTAAAAGCAATAGTAGATAGCTTAATAGCCCTTGCTGTTAAAGAAAAAGACAACTTTGAAGAAGTTGAAGTAAAAGTTGTTAAAGCAAAACGTGACAGCAAAGGAAATAAAGAAACTGAATTAGTAAAAAGCAAAAATGGAAAAGAATTCCTAAAAGTTGTTAAAGAAGAAAAGATGGAAAAAAGACAAAAAGACAAGCCATCAAGATTAAATGCTAGAAGAAAAATGATGACAAAATTAAATAAAGTAAAAGATAATGAAGGTACTCCAATAGACTTAACAGATAAATTATTTAATGTAATTGCACCAAGATATACTGATCGAGACGGTGGATATACACAAATAATTAAGCTAGGTCAACGTAGAGGAGATGCTGCAGAAACAGTTATCTTAAAATTAGTTTAATATAAAAAATAGGTATGCAAAAATGCATGCTTATTTTTTTTTTTACAAAAATATCTTGACATAGCAAACAAATGTATGTATAATATATACGAACAAAAGTTCAAGAAACTTTACAAAAAATGCGTGTTAAAATAAGAAAATACAAATTACGTTAACTATATATTAATAAAAATGTCAGGAGGAATAAATAATGATAACAACTCTACATATTAAAAATATAGGAATAATAGATGATTTAAGCATCGAGCTAGGAGAAGGTTTTAATGTACTTACTGGTGAAACAGGTGCAGGTAAAACTTTAATAATAGACTCTATTAATATAATATGTGGAGGAAGATTCTCAAAAGAAATGATAAGAAGAGGCGAGGATTATTCATTTGTTGAGCTAAATTTATATCTTCCAAACAATGATTTAGCAATAGAAAATAATATAATAGTAAGTAGAGAAATCCATTCAAATGGTAGAAATTCTTGCAAAATAAACGGCAGATTAGTAACTTTAACAGAGCTTAAAGATTTTATGAGCAATATAATAGACATACATGGTCAAAATGATAATCAAAAAATATTAAATCCAAAGCATCATATAAAATATCTAGACAACTTTATAGGTAAAGATTTACTTCAAGTAAAAGATGAATATAAAGAATTATATAATAAAAGACAAGATATAAAAAAGGAATTAAAAGCTAACCTAGGAGATGACAAAGAAAAGCAAAGACAATTAAGCCTTTTGCAATATGAATTCGATGAAATAGAAAACGCAGAGTTAAAATCAGGTGAAGAAGAAGAACTAGAAGAAAAAAGAAAGTTCTTCATGAATTCAGAAAAGATAGGCAAAAGCTTAAATCAAGCGGATTTATCACTTGGTGAAGGTGCAATAGATAAAATCAACGAAGCAATAAGAGCAATAGAAAAAATAAGTGATTTAGACAAAAAGTATGATGACACATTAAATAATCTAAAAGGCATTTATTATGAAGTGCAAGAACTTTCAAGAGATATATCTTCACTTAATTCAGATATGTATTTTGATGAAAATGAAAGAAATGAAGTTGAAGAAAGACTAGATTTAATCTATTCTTTAAAAAGAAAGTATGGAAATAGTGTAGAAGAAATACTAGAATATAAAGAAAAAACAGAAAAAGAAATAGACAGAATAAATAATTTAGATAAATATAATAACAAATTAAAGCAAGAGCTGGCACAAGTGGAAAGCAAAATGCAGAATTTGGCAGATAAAATGCATGAAATCAGAACAGCAAATGCTAAAATATTAGATAGCAAAATAAACAAAGAATTAGCGGACTTAGAAATGCCTAATAGTACATTTATAACACACATAAACACAGTAGATTTTAATAAAAATGGTACAGACGAAGTGGAATATTATATTTCAACTAATATTGGCGAAAGTGAAAAGGAATTAGCTAAAATAGCATCTGGTGGAGAAATGTCAAGAATAATGCTAGCAATTAAAACTGTTTTGGCAAATACAGATAGCACACCAGTACTTATATTTGATGAAATTGATACAGGTATTAGTGGAAAAGCTGCAAAATCTGTCGGAGAAAAGCTAAAACTAATAGGAAAAAGTCATCAAGTATTATGCATTACACATCAACCAAGCATTGCTGCAAAAGGCGATGAAAACTTTTATATAAGTAAAATATCTAAAGAGGGTAGAACATTCACTCAAATTAAAAAGTTAGATGAGGATGAGGTAATCAACGAAGTAGCTAGAATATCTAATGGTGAAATAACTGAAACTGCAAGAATGCATGCAATAGAATTAAGAAAATCAGCATAAAATAAATAAATATTATTATTTTTTTCTTACAAAGTTTCTAATGAAGTGAGGAAAAATTAAATAAACTGTTGACATAAATGCAGACAAATGGTATAATATTTCCAGTGCTGATCGATTATTCGATTAAAATACATTTCTGTAAGCATCTTATAAGTAGCTTTGATATACATCAAAACCCCCTACGACGTTGCAAAGCTCATACTTACCTCCAAGTAAAAAACAGAAATGTAGAAGCATTACAAAGTCTCGGGCACATTATCTAGTTTTGCCACATTGTTGGGCGGTCCATGAGCTTATTTATAGCTGGTATATGACCTACTTGCCCTATTTCGTTTTTGCAATAGCAAATTCGTACAGAGACTTTGGAAGCCCCCTCTTTTGAGGGGGCTTTTTTGTTAAAAAAGGTTTACAAAAAGTGGAATATAAGGTATAATAATACCATGGTTAGAAAAGAAAATAAATGTAAAAACTCAGAATTTTATAAGATATATGCTTAGTTATAATTATAAAATTTTGTAGTTGAGAAAGGACTGAATATTATGGAAGAAAATCAAGAATTAGATATGGATCATCTAATGCAAGTTAGAAGAGAAAAGTTAGACAAATTAAGAGAAGAAGGAAAAGACCCTTTTCAAATAACAAAATTTAATAGAACACATACAACAAAACAAATAAGAGATAACTATGATGAACTAGAAGGCAAAGACGTAACCATAGCAGGAAGACTAATGGCTAAAAGAATAATGGGTAAAGCTTCTTTTTGTCATATTCAAGATGGTGAAGGAAAAATCCAAAGTTATGTTAGTATAAATGACTTAGGAGAAGAAAGCTACAAACAATTCAAAGAAGATGACATCGGCGACATTATAGGAATAACAGGGTTTGTATTTAAAACACGTACAGGTGAAATATCTATTCACGCAAAAGAAGTTACCTTACTTACAAAATCTTTAAAACCATTGCCTGAAAAATTCCATGGACTAAAGGATACAGACTTAAGATACAGACAAAGATATGTAGATTTAATAGTCAATCCAGAAGTTAAAGAAACTTTTATCAAAAGAAGTATGATAATTAAAGAACTAAGAAACATACTTGACGAAAAAGGTTATTTAGAGGTTGAAACACCAATTTTGAATAACCTAATCACAGGTGATGCAGCAAGACCATTTGAAACACATCATAACACATTAGATATAGATATGTACCTAAGAATAGCACCAGAGCTTAACTTAAAAAGATTAATAGTCGGTGGATTTGATAAAGTTTATGAAGTATGCAAAAACTTCAGAAATGAAGGAATGGATATTAAGCATAATCCTGAATTCACAAATGTTGAACTATACGCAGCATATGAAGATTACAACGATATGATGGATATTACAGAAGAAATAATAACAAGACTATGTATGAAAGTAAATGGAACTTTACAAATAAATTATCAAGGATTAGATTTAGACTTATCTACACCTTGGAAAAGAATTTCAATGATTGATGCAATAAAAGAAGTAACAGGAATAGACTTTAATGAGGTAAAAACTGATGAAGAAGCAAGAAAACTAGCTGATGAAAAAGGTGTAGAATTAGAAGAAGGAAAAACAACAAGAGGACATATAATAAACGAATTCTTCGAAACATTTGTAGAAGAAACACTAATTCAACCAACATTTATAATGGATTATCCAGTTGAAATATCTCCACTTACAAAGAGAAAGAAAGATAATCCAAGCTTAACAGAAAGATTTGAAGTATTCATTGGTGGCAGAGAATATGGAAATGCTTATTCAGAATTAAATGACCCAATAGATCAATATGAAAGATTAAAGAAACAAGCAGAAGCTAGAGCAAATGGTGATGAAGAAGCGGGTATGATGGACGAAGACTTTGTAAATGCACTAGAAATAGGACTTCCACCTACAGGTGGCTTAGGAATTGGATTAGATAGATTAATAATGCTACTTACAAATTCAGCATCAATTAGAGATATAATACTATTTCCAACAATGAAGCCTTTGAACTAGAACAATGCAACCATTTAATTAAGATAGTGAAACCACTAAATTATTATATAATTTATAAAATATTTATGAATATTTTTATATTATATGAAAATGAAGATAAAATTTATAAATCTAAAAGAAAGAATATGTAAATAACATATATGAGGAAAGTTTTAAATGTTTTTTGGAGGATTTGGAATGAATTCTTGGATGATAATTTTAGTAATCATCCTAATAGCTGAAAATTTAAGGTATTACTTATATACACCTGGTGCACTGCTTGCATTAGTGCTAAGCATACCGGGCGTTATTATAGCAATGACATTTCACGAGTTTGCACACGCGTGGATGGCAGATAGACTTGGAGATGATACTCCAAGAAGACAAGGAAGGCTAACATTAAATCCATTTAAGCATATGGAACCAATAGGAATGTTAATGCTTTTATTTGCAGGTTTTGGATGGGGTAGACCAGTACAAATTAATCCTAATAACTTTAACAGAACTATTACATTAAGAAAAGGAAATGCATTAGTAGCTTTAGCAGGACCTGTGATGAATTTAATATTAGCAGTAATATTTAGTATAATTTATGCGCTAATATTAGCATTTGGAGGAACTTTTGTACTAACACAAACAGGAGAGATTATAACAACAATAATTATTTATATAATCTCGATGAATGTGGGCTTAGGAGTATTCAACTTAATCCCATTACCACCACTTGATGGCTCAAAAGTATTAGTAGCTATTTTACCAACAAATGCAAGAAATTGGTTTGAATCACATGAAAGAATATTATATATAGTATTCATAATTATATGGATTACACCAATAGCTTCATTAATAATTAGTCCAATTATTAGACTAATAAATAATGGATTACTAAATTTAATAGCTTCGATTGTGGGAGTGCTAGTGTAATTATAGATAATATATAAGTTATAGATTTTAGGTTATCTATAATTTAAATAGTGATAAGAAGCGTAAAACTTACATTAAATAAATTAAACATAATTATGAAAGGACAATAAAATGAAGGATGTATACATATTAGGTATAGAATCTAGTTGTGATGAAACAGCAGTTTCAGTAGTAAAAAACGGCAGAATAGTTTTATCTAATGTAATAAACACACAAATACCTATACACACAGTATATGGAGGTGTTGTACCTGAAATAGCCTCAAGAAATCACATAGACAATATATCTGATGTAACAAAAAAAGCAATTGAGGACGCAAATATAAATTTAAATCAAATAAATGCAGTGGCCTGCACATATGGCCCAGGCCTAGTTGGAGCTTTACTTGTAGGACTTTCCTATGGTAAAGCTTTAAGCTATGCCTTAAAAAAGCCTTTAGTTGGCGTAAACCATATACAAGGTCATATTGCAGCTAATTACATAACTTATCCAGATTTAGAGCCACCTTTTTTATGTGTAATGATGTCAGGTGGAAATACACAAATAGTACATGTAAAAGATTATTTAGATTTTGAAGTACTAGGTAGAACAAAGGATGATGCTATAGGAGAGGCATTTGATAAAGTTGCAAGAGTAATTGGATTAGGTTATCCAGGAGGCCCTAAAATAGATAAAATGGCAGTTTTAGGCGAGCCTAATATAGAATTACCAAAAACACACGTTGATGGCCTAGATTTTAGTTTTAGTGGCATTAAAACAGCAGTAATAAACTTACATCATAAAGAACCAGATGTAAATAAAGAAAATCTATGTGCAAGTTTTGAAAAAGCAGTAACAGAAATGCTAATGGGAAAAGTAAAACTAGCAATAGAAAAAACAAATTCTAATAAAATTGTATTGGCTGGAGGAGTTTCAGCAAATACATATATAAGAAGTGAATTCGAAAATTTGCAGACCCAAGGAATAAAAGTTTACATGCCAGATTTAAAACTCTGTACAGATAATGCAGCAATGATAGCTTCAGCTGGCTATTACAATTACATAAATGGAAAAATAGATGACTTAACATTAAATGCAGTTCCAAATTTGAAGTTATAAAAGGAGAAACAAATGTCAATATATGCAATAGGAGATTTACACTTATCTTTGAATAAGGAAAAGCCAATGGACATATTTGGCGGTAACTGGAAAAAACATGAACAAAAAATAAAAGAAAACTGGAAGAATACTGTACAAGATAATGACTTAGTAATACTTCCAGGAGATTTTTCATGGGAAATGCATTTAAAAGATATGTATAATGACTTTGCATATTTGAATGATTTGCCAGGAAAAAAACTTTTGCTAAAAGGAAACCATGATTATTGGTGGACAACTCTTGCAAAAATGAGAGAATTTTTACAAGAAAATAAATTTGAAAATATAGACTTTTTATACAATAATAGTTATTTATTCGAAGAGAAGATAATTGCGGGAACAAGAGGCTGGGCATTGAATGATACAGAAAATAGTAACAAAATGAACCATAGAGAAGAAGAAAGGCTAAAACTTTCATTGCAAAGCGGAGTAGATAACTTTGGGGATAGAGAAATAATTTGCATAATGCATTATCCACCAATTATTAAAGTAGAAAGTGATGCAATACAAAAAAGTGCAAATGAAGAGAAAAATTATAGTGAAGAAGATGACGAAATAGAAAAAAATAGTGAAGTAGTTAAGCATGCAGAATTAAACAAAAATTTGAAAATCTCAAACTATGTTGAAATAATGAAACAGTACAATGTAAAAACTTGCTTATATGGGCATTTACATGGAGAATCGCATAAAGAAGCTTTTGAAGGTATTATTGATGGCATAAATTTTAAATTGGTAAGTAGTGATTATTTAGATTTTAAACTATATAAAATTTAGAAAAATTACAGCACGCATCTTAGCTTGTACGCCAATCTTATGAATATGAAATTGCTTTGATTGAATAGAAAAAATAAGTTTTTAGTAGATAAAAAATGGGAGAGACAAGTGTCACTCCCATTTTAAAAAGTAAACAAAGTTAACCAAACGTCCAATCCGACCAACCAAGCAAGAATAACCTTGCTCTTGAAGTTTTTGTGTAACATCAAAAAACATAGGAAAAGTTCTAGTTTGATGTTCAAAAAAACTAAGAATATTACTTCTTAAAAAGCTAGCAAAGTGTAGAACTTCGGAGTCGGATAAATCATTGGCTACTTCATAGGTGTATCTGTAGCCAAAAGTGTCAAACGAGAAAGTAGTAATAGCCAAAAGATACAACCCCTTTCTTTTCAAAGTAATTCTTGAATCCATTTTAACATAAATTAATAAAATGTCAAATATAAATTTAAAATTAAGAACTGTGCCAACGTAAAATTTTCCAAAAAGTCTTGATTTATTCGTAATTTGTGATATAATAGTATAGCATTTTATGAGAAAAGGAAGGATTAACAATGAGCTTAAAACAAGAAAAAACAGAAAATAAGAATGAATTAAAATTAACATTTACAGTACCAGCTTCAAGATTTGAAGAAGCAATACAAGAAGTATTCAAAAAAAGTGCAAAATACTTCAACATACCTGGATTTAGAAAAGGAAAAGCACCTTTCAAAATAGTAGAAAGATATTATGGAGATTCAATATTCTATGAGGACGCTTTCAATGAATTAGCACCTGTAGTATATGATGAAGAAATAAAAGAAAATAAAATAGAAGTTGCAAGCAGACCACAAGTAGATGTAGTTCAAATGGAAAAAGGAAAAGACTTAATATTTACTGCAATAGTTGCAACAAAACCAGAAGTTAAACTTGGTAAATACAAAGAAATTCCATTAAAGAAAATTGAATACAAAGTAACTGACGAAGACATAGACCATGAAATAAACCACATGGCTGAACACAATTCAAGAATGGTTACAGTTGAAGATAGACCAGTTAAAGACAAAGATATAGTTACAATAGACTTCGAAGGATTTACAGATGGCAAACCATTTGAAGGTGGCAAAGCTGAAAATCATGACTTAACAATTGGAAGCAAAACATTCATCCCAGGATTTGAAGACCAAATAATCGGAATGAAAATTGGTGAAGAAAAAGACATCAAAGTTACATTCCCAGAAGATTATTTCTCTAAAGACTTAGCTGGTAAAGAAGCAACATTCCATGTTGTATTACACGGAATTAAAGAAAAACAATTACCAACAATAGATGATGAATTTGCTAAAGATGTTAGTGAATTTGATACATTAAAAGAATTAAAAGACAGCATCAAAGAAAAAATGGAAAAAGAAAACGAAGAAAGAGCAAAACATGAAACAGAAGATGCTGCTATTGAAGAAGTTTGCAAAAACACAAATATAGATATTCCAGAAGGAATGGTTGAACTTGAAATAGATAACATTATGCAAAACTTAGACCAAAGACTAAGTTATCAAGGATTAAACTTAGAACAATATCTAAAAATGATGGGCAAATCAGAAGAAGATTTCAGAAAAGACTACAAAGAGCAAGCTGAAAAGAATGTTAAAACAAGATTAGTTCTTGAGCAAATTGTTAAAGATGAAAAAATAAAAGAAGACGAAAAATACATAAAAGAAAAATTAGAAGAAATGGCTAAGCAATATAACAGAAAAGTAGAAGACTTAGAAAAGAATGAAGAATTAAAGAACTACTTAGCAGAAAGTTCAAAAACAGAACAAGCAGTTGAATTAATAGTAAAGAATGCAAAGATATCTAAAAAATAAAATATTTTACATTGGGGACGGACCAAAATGTAAAATATTTTACGAAAAGGACCGTCCCAAAAGTAAAAAATCAACTAAATAAACGGAGTAAAATAAAAAGTTGGAGATGATTTTTATAATAATATCTCTAACTTTTTGTTACATAGCAAATAACAAAAAAATGTATAAAATTTTTCTACTAAAAAGGTTGATATCTTTTAAAAAAATATATATAATATGTTAGTACTAAAAGTACAAAACATTATATGTTTTATTAAAAGTCAAATTAAACGAATTAGTAGGTTTATAGATTAACCAAAAATCTAAATTTGAATAAGGCAAATAACAGTAAGAGCCTTAAGAAAGGAATTAAAAATGAAAGAATTTAATGACAGTTTAGTACCTTATGTAATAGAACAATCAGCAAGAGGAGAAAGATCATATGATATTTTCTCAAGACTTTTAAAAGATAGAATAATATTTTTAAGCGAAGATGTTAATCAAACATCAGCAAGTTTGGTAATAGCACAAATGCTATTCTTAGAGTCAGAAGATCCAGATAAAGAAATATCTTTATACATAAATTCACCAGGAGGTTCAGTTTCAGATGGATTTGGTATAGTTGATACAATGAACTATATTAAATGCCCAGTAACAACAATATGCGTTGGTATGGCAGCTAGTATGGGGGCAGTATTATTAACTTGTGGTGAAAAGGGCAAAAGATTTGCAACACCAAATGCGGAAATACTTATTCACCAACCATTAATTGGAGGCCAAAATGGAGGTATTTCAGGTCAAGCAACTGAAATAAAAATCCATGCAGACCAAATGATTAAGACAAGAGAAAAAATAAATAAATTATTGAGCGAAAGAACAGGTCAACCAATTGATGTAATTGAAAGAGATACAGAAAGAGACCATTACATGACAGCACAAGAAGCTCTTGAATATGGATTAATTGATGGAATAATGGATAAAAGAAAATAATATTATAGCAATATGAAAAGAATGCAAATAAAAATTAATAAAATATTATTATTTTGATATAATATCACATATGAAAATGAGTGACATATAAGGAATGTAGTATAAAAGAATTTGAATTTTATACTACATAAACCTTAGTGCAAAATGAGAAAGGAAAGATTAAAAATGCCTAAAAAGACTCAAAGTATTAGATGTTCTTTTTGTGGAAAACCACAAGAAAGCGTTCATAAAATGGTTGCAGGTCCGGGAGTATACATTTGCAATGAATGTATTAAGGTATGCAATAATATATTGGAAACAGATGATTATGAAGAATTTGATGATAGATATACATTAAATGAAGAAGAAAAATTGCCTACACCAGAAGAAATAAGAAAAATTTTAGATGAATATGTTATAGGGCAAGATGAAGCTAAAAAAACATTATCAGTAGCTGTATATAATCATTACAAACGTATAAATAGTGAAGAAGTAAAATCAGAGGATGGAGTAGAAATACAAAAAAGTAATGTACTTTTACTTGGTCCTACTGGCTGTGGAAAAACATTTTTAGCACAAACACTTGCTAAAATATTAAAAGTTCCATTTGCAATAGCAGATGCAACAACATTAACAGAAGCAGGTTATGTTGGTGAAGATGTTGAAAATATTCTACTTAAATTAATTCAAGCAGCAGATTATAATATAGAAAAAGCTGAAAAAGGAATTATATATATTGATGAGATAGATAAGATTTCAAGAAAGTCAGAAAATCCATCAATTACAAGAGATGTTAGTGGTGAAGGTGTGCAACAAGCATTATTAAAAATAGTTGAAGGAACAGTTGCATCAGTACCACCTCAAGGGGGAAGAAAACATCCACATCAAGAATTTTTGCAAATCAATACTTCAAATATATTGTTCATATGTGGAGGAGCTTTTGAAGGATTAGACAAAATAATTGGTGAAAGAATAGGTAAAAAGGCAATAGGATTTGGCACAAATATACAAAGTGCAAAAGAAGTGGATAAATACAAAATTTATGAAGAATTGTTACCACAAGATTTGCTTAAATTTGGATTAATCCCAGAATTTGTAGGTAGACTACCAATAATAGCAACACTACGCGAATTAGATAGAAATGCTCTTATAGACATTATGACAAAGCCAAAGAATGCTTTAGTAAAACAATACAAAAAATTGCTTGAAATAGATGGAGTTGACTTAGAGTTTACGGGGGAAGCATTAGAAGCAATTGTTGATAAAGCAATAGAAAGAAAAACAGGCGCAAGAGGATTACGTTCTATTATGGAAGAAACTATGAGAGATGTAATGTATGATATACCTTCTAATCCTAAAATTGTAAAATGCACTATTACAAAGGAAACCGTTCAAGGAACTGAAAAGCCAGATGTTGTTATTGATGAAAATAGGGTTGAAAAACCTAAAAAAGTCAAAAGACAAAAAACAGAGGCAAAAGAAACAGCGTAATATAGCAATAAAGAAAAATAGAAACGGTTTTATAATCAAAAATTGCCAAATTAAATATAAAATAATAAAGCCGGGGAGCAGGTGCTCCCCGGCTTTTGTGTTTTAACGGTAGTTACTTATTTTTTTGTCTTTCTCAGGATCTCTAAACAATTGGAGAATAATATTCCCCATTGCTGTGGATAATGGACCAACAGAGATTTCAAAGGATTTTCCTTGCGAAGCAGAGAATTTGAGAATTGCAGTGAGTGCCTTGTTTGCATAGGTATAATCTATGCTCTTCAATGTTGTCGATGCCCGTTCAGCCATGTTACAATACTTCACTTTTTTGATTTGAGAATCTTCTCGAGCCCTGGATAAAGTTTCAGCATTGTAGTAGGAAATGTGAAGGCTAAAGTCCGGATCACTTTTGCGTGCTTCAGCACAAATCAAAAAGAAATAGAATGCATCAGCAGCAGATCTTTCCTTACCAACAACCGAATAGTCTTTCCTTAATTTTGACACCAACATGGCCCGGTCAGTGTTATCCATTAATTGGCTAATACTGACTTTAACTTTTTGATAATCCACATCATTACGATTAGTATTAAGCACAACCAAAATAAATCACTCCTTACTATTGAAAACACAATCAGCTAACAGGTATCTTATAGTATATCACTAAATGAATAAAAAGTCAACTTAAAAACTAAAAAAATAACAAATAATGGAAAAATACAAAAAAGGACAAATTATTATTAAAATTTTAATTGAAACATATGGCATTAGCTGATATAATATGAGAAAACTTACTTAGGTTTAAACATATAAGCCAAGTAAAAATACCACTATTTTTAATAATAAAAAGGGGAAAATTATGAACACAATTTTATTAGTAGAAGACAGCGAAT
>CAMMLF010000037.1 GCA_946497585.1 uncultured Clostridium sp. | reverse complement strand
TTGCATATATTTTTAAAAATAACAAATACTAATATTGATTTCACAAAGTTATTAAGGGGGGAAATTATGCAAAAAAAGATTCTAATTGTTAGTATTCTTTTATTTATATTTGCAGCTTGTTTTAGCACAGTCTTTGCTACTGGAAATATGGCTAACTTTGCAAGAGAGGCAACAGAAAATGTTGTAGGTGGCGTTGAAAACGCATTAGATACAACAGGTAACGCTATAGAAAATACATGGGATGCTACTAAAAATACTGCTCAAAGTGTAGGTAACGTTGTAGAAAATGTTACAGAGACTACAGTTAATGGTGTTAGAAATACTCTTGATACAACTAATAGTGCAATAAGTGATACTACAGCAAATGCAGCTGGATATACATTTTTAGGTATGAGCCTTGATGTATGGATGTGGATAATCTTAATTGCCATAGTAGTTATTGCAGTTGTTCTAATATGCAAATATATGAAAGAACATAACGATGATTAAGTGATGTAAAGTGATTTGCTTATTATTTAAGTAAGTCACTTTTTTGATTATATTTGTTTTATGGAATAGGAAGATTTTAATAGGCAAAATCTAGATTTTTTTCATTAAAATTTTAAAAATAATAGTATTTTATATCAATTTGTGCTATACTAATATTAGTAACTTTTTAGAAAGGATGAAATTAATTATGACTAGTAAAAAACAAGAAATTCTTGCAACTGTTAATACATTACCAGATGATACTACTTGGGATGACGCAATTTATACTTTATACTTGCATTCTAAATTACAAAAAAGTCAAGAAGACATAAAAAATGGCAGAGTAATGACTGTAAAAGAATCTAAAGAAAGGATGAGAAAAAAATATGCAAGTTTTGATGTCAAATGAGGCACATAAAGATATAGAGTCGATATATGAATATATATCTCGAGATTCTATTAAATATGCAAATGAAACTTCAGAAAATATTTATTCTCGTATTTCTGAATTAGAAAACTCTCCTTATTTAGGCCGATATGTTCCAGAATTATCAAACAAGAATTTTAGAGAACTTATTTATAAAAGCTATCGAATAGTGTATGATGTTTCCGAAGCTTCAAATATCGTTTACATACATTTTGTTGTCCATGAAAAAAGAAATTTTAAATCTTTTTATAAATCTTACATAAAAAATAATTTTTAATTTAACTAATTCATGAATTATATTTTAATAAATTCTAAAACACTTTATTTTAGTAAGCTGTTCCTTCTAAAACTCCATTATATGATTTTATTTTATATTACTTTTAACTAAAACATTGAAATATTGCGAAAACTGTGATATATTATATGCATAAATTTTTTGAAATGAGGGAGGTATTATAAGCTAAAAATAATACAAGTAAATATCTTTGGCACGTGATTAAAAAGGAGGACAAAAATGGCTAACATTCAAACAATCCGGCTTGTTTATCACACAGCTTATCTTTCTGAAAAGGAGTATATCAAAACCTTTTTGGAGTTTATAGGCTTTCAGATTTTGGAAGAGGCTTGTCAATTATGGGATGAATTAACTGAAGCTCTGAAAACGGCAACTCCAAGCTATGATTTGGACATTTGGCTCAATCTCAGCCCTGCCTTTGATAATGATGATAACGTATATACCTCATGGCTTCGGCATAGCAAGGCTAGGAATGTGATTGCATTGGATTACTTCTTTTTAAAAGAAGAAGAATCTAAAGATTTCTCAGTAAAAGCATTTTCGAAAAACTCAAAAAAGGATGATAAAATCTTTGAAAATGTACAGACTAAGGAGGAACTTAGAAGAAAAGTTTTGGAAAAGTTAGTCGAACAATTATGGTATGAAGATACAGAAAAGCAAGAAGAGATGAAGTTTATTCTTGATTTGTATCTCAAGCATAACATTTTTGTTTGCTTACAATCTTTGACGAGCTTATCCCTAGCTAAACTGAATTCATATGCATTTGGAATTGATTTGCGTCCATCCGAATTTTGGGAGTTTTGTATTAATGGATTTGTGGATTTCTTTAATGAATTGCAACCAGTAAGTCAATCTTTAAAAACAGTTTATGCTATTTACGCATTTGTTAATACTGCACTTATTTGCCAAGAATTACATTCTCCAACTTGGAAATTTTTTAATAATAATAGAATTACTATTATTTACAACTTATGCGAAGATTCAACAATATCTTTTATAAAAAAAATGAAAAATATTGATGAAAATTTTATCGGATTTTGGTGTTTAGCTTCACGTAATGCTATTTTGAGTAAAGATACTGACTTTGCAATGAGAGAATATATTTCACATATTGTTTGCAATATACGCGGAAAAGGCTTAAATGGTGATAGATTTGTCAGTAAGTATTACTCAATGCTTGGAGATTATTATTTTGTTATTGGTGGAAATTTGAGTGGTGCATACGAATCTTATAAAATAGCTCTAGTACAAAACAAAAAGAATATTTGGGCAAATTTTAGATTAGCACTTCTTTATGCTAGAGATGGTATTTATACAGAAGCTAAATATCGTTTACTAATGATATTAGAATTACTAGGCTTACCCAAAGGACAATTTACTATTATTAGTCTTGAAAGAACAACCGATTATGAAATATTCTTTAGAACATATATATCGTTAGCTCAAATTTACTTTACCCTAAAAGAATTTGGAAATATGTTTGAATATATTAACTACGCTTTAAATGTAGTTATATGTTATAAAAAGTGTCCTTGGATAAGCAAGATTGTTGATGATGAGCCCATTTGGAAAATGTTACAAGAGCATTATAAAAATGGTGCTCCAACGTGTAACCTTTGCAATATTTTAGTTAAGTGGAAAGATATATTAAAACTTTCTGTGAATGATGACTCATTTTATAATTTGCTAAAATCAATCACTCCACCCAAAGATAACAACCCCATATATCGTTATTATTAAAAGTCAACTGGCTTTGATAGCTTTTTGGATAAGAAATTCTGAGTTTTTTCTAGCTAAAAATTAGAAAACTTGTTTTTCTTATTCAACCAAACAATAATGAGATAGGAAAACAAATCTTATCTCATTATTGTTTTTTTATGCAAAAATATGGATATTTTAAAAATTATATGATATACTAAGAAAAATTAAAACTTACCTTTTAAAGAAAGGAACTTTATGAATAAAAGATACAAAAGAACAAAGAAAAGAAAGTTAAATAGAAGAAGAGTTGGATTAGTTTTTATAATCATCATTTTAATTATTACAGCTTGCATATATAATAGCGTAAAGCCTAAAGAACAAACAGCCGAGACCATTGCATATAGTGGTCCAACTAAAATAAATAAATGTATTGTAATTGATGCAGGGCACGGTGGGGAAGAAGAGCCGGGTTGCATATTTGGTAATGTATTAGAAAAGAATATTGATTTACAAATTGCAAAAAAGTTGCAAGAAAAATTATCTCAAGAATATACACAAGTTATAATGACAAGAACGGAAGATGTAAATGTATATTTGAATGAACGTGCAAGAATAGCCAATAGAAATAATGCGGATATTTTTGTAAGTATTCATCAAAACGCATTAGAAGATGATACTGTTACAAACGGTATTGAAACATGGTATAATCCTGAAAAAGATACTGTAAGCAAAATTTTGGCTGAAAATATACAAGAAAATGTAATTAGTGCAACAGACGCAGAAGATTTGGGCACAAAAGAAAGCACAGGACTTATTGTAATTACTAAAACAGAAATGGCATCTTGCCTTATAGAAACAGGATTTTTATCGAGCACAAAGGAAAGACAAAAGCTAGTGACTGATACTTATCAAGATAAAATTGTGGAAGGAATATACAATGGAATAAAAGCATATTTCGAAGAGATAGAATCTACAAACGATAATACAAACACTATAGCAGGCAATAATGTTTAATTCTATAATAATTAGCAAGATAATATTTATAGAAGCACTTTAAATAGACATAATGGTTAACAATTTAATTGAAAGGAATAAAATGAATAAAGAAAATAGAATAATAGCAAAAAATCCAAATGCATATCATAATTTTGAAATAATAGAAACAATTGAAGCAGGAATTGTGCTTTATGGAACAGAAATAAAGTCTATTAGAGCCGGCAAAGTTAATTTAAAAGATAGTTATGCCACTATTGAAAAAAATGGAGAAGTGTATGTTTATTCAATGAATATAAGTCCATATGAACATGGAAATATTTTTAATAAAGATCCGCTTCGTCCTAAAAAGCTGTTGTTAAATAAACGTGAAATACATAAATTAATTGGTATGACTACTCAAAAGGGCTTTGCATTAGTTCCAACAAAAATATATTTTAAAGGCAATTTTGTTAAGCTTGAGCTTGGAATAGGTAGAGGTAAAAAATTATATGATAAGCGTGAAGATTTAAAGAAGAAAGAGGCTCAAAGAAAAATTGAAAGATATATGAAACAATAAAATAAAATAAAATGCCAATATATATTGGCATTTAAACTTTACTTCCTTAATCTAATTAATATTGCAATTGCAAGTAAAACTAAAATTAAACCTATTGCAATTAAAAATATATTCAAAATTTGATTAATTTCTAAAGTTGAAGTATTTACATCATTTATATTATTTACACTTTGAACATTAGCATTTGTTTCAGCACTTGTTCCAGATAAAGTATTAGAATTTGAAACTGTATTACTAGAACCACCTGCAACTGTATTTGTTGTATCTATATTATTTGTTGCTGTACCATTTCCAGCTGTTTCATTTGTAGTTTCATTATTTACATCATTTGCAGCTACATTACCAGAGGTTAAATTCATATCAATATCTGTAGCGAATACAACGCTTGTACAAAATAAAAGTGTTATAATTAAAACTATAATTTTTTTCAAATTTAACATAAACAATTCCTCCTAAAGTTTATTAACATTAATATAATAATATATAAAATAAAAAAAGTCCATACTTTTTTGAAAATGACATAAAAATGTTAAATTCAGACAAAATAATATTAACACTTTGTATGCAATAAGGGAGTTTTAAACATTCAGCTCAGCAGTATTTTAATGTTTTTATTTATTACATTAGGAGGTTAAAAGTATGGCTCAAAGATATTATTTACCGTTTTCAAATAATAAAAAGATTAGTCTATATAATTTAGCATATATAGACCCTTTTACTGGCTTGGGAAATTATTATTACTTTTGCAAAGAAGGAAGCAAATTCATACAAAATAATACTACGACAAAATATATTTTAATACTAGATATAGAAAAGTTTAGAACTTTTAATAGCTATTATGGACATGATACAGGGAGGGAACTTATAATTCAATTAGCTAAAGAATTAGCTCAAATTTTAAAAAATTATAATAATATAATTTGCAGATTTTCTAATGATATTTTTGCTATACTTATTGAGACATTTGAAGAAATAAACAATATAGCAGATAATCTATTTAATAGTCTTAGGCACATTGAAGTAAATGGAGAAATTTACAATATTTATCCTATTATAGGAATATATAAAATTAAAAATGATGAAAATATTCTTCTAGCTATTGATAAAGCAATGACTGCACATGATGAAATTATTGGAGACTATAATAAAAAATATAATATGTATAGCGAGGAAACAGAAACGGTTATATTAGAAGAGCAAAAAATTGAAGAAATAATGGAAGAAGCATTAGAGAACGGTGAGTTTAAAGTTTTTTATCAACCTAAAATAGATTTAAAAACCAATAAAATTACATCATGTGAAGCTTTAGTTAGATGGTTTAGAGAAGGTAGAATTATTTCTCCTAATAAATTTGTACCGTTGTTTGAAAAGAATAGGTTTATAATCAAACTAGATAAATATATATTTCAAAAAGCCTGTGAAGATATACAATATATAAATAAATTAATGAAAGAAAAAACTTTTTTAAATAACTGTAACCATAAGAACAATAATAACGAACCATTTAATAATAACTTTTTTATTACCGCTTCTATCAATATATCTAAAGAACATTTTGCCTATGATAACTTTATTATGGAATATTACGATATGGTAAAGCAAACAAATGTACCACGTGAGCTTATTGAGTTAGAAATCACAGAAAGTGCCTCAGTATATAAAGGAATCGATTTAAAGCAAATAACTAAAGATATGAAACAAAAAGGCTTTACAATTGCTTTAGACGATTTTGGAACAGGATATTCATCACTTAATATGTTGCAAGATTTAAACATTGATGTACTTAAAATAGATAAATCATTTATAGATAGAATTGATGAAAGCAATCTAGTAAAATACATTATAGATATGGCTAAAGATTTTAATATTAAAACTGTTGCAGAAGGTGTAGAAAACAAAGAACAAGTAGATATTTTAAAGAATATGGGATGCGATATGGCACAAGGGTATTATTATGCTAAGCCACTAAGCAGGGATAATTTTGTAGAATATTTAACTACAAAGGTTTTACAATAACAAGTAATTTATGCTATTATATATGCAGGAGGATAAAATAAATATGAAAGATGATTTTAAATTAAATGACTGTAAACCCTTTGTCACTTCAAGAGATGTAAATAGCAATAAAGGAGATTTTGGATATATAGGAATACTAGGTGGTTGTGATATGTATTCTGGAGCAATAAAACTTGCAAATTTAAGTTCAGCCTCTATTAGAAGCGGTTCTGGAGTTACTAGATTAATAATACCTAAAAGTATTGTAAGCAGTGTTACTCCATACTTATTAGAAGCAACAGTTTTTCCATTAGAAGATAAAGATTCACATATAATATTTTCTCACGAAAATATAGACAAATCACTTGAAAAAATCAAGGCGTTAGCAATTGGTATGGGCTGGGGACAATCAGAAGATAATGAGAAAATATTAGAATACATATTAAATAACTACTCAATTCCTGTTGTTATAGATGCAGATGGTTTGAACACTTTGTCAAAAATGGATAATGAAATTTTACTTAATACAAAATGCAAAGTTATTCTAACTCCTCATTTAAAGGAATTTGAGAGACTAAGTAAGATAAGTATTGAAGAAATAAAGGAAAATCCAATTAAATATGCAGAAGAGTATGCAAATACTAATAAAGTTATATTACTTTTAAAAGGTCATACAACAATTGTTACAGATGGAGAAGAAACATATTGTATAGAAAAAGGCGGACCGGGAATGGCTACTGCTGGAAGCGGAGATGTACTTTCAGGAATAATAGTAGGAATGCTTGGCTCTCATGAACCTCAAGTAAAATTAGTATCTGCATGTGCATATATAAATGGATTAGCAGGAGAAATTGCAGAAGAAAAATATACAGATATTGCAATGAAAGCTAGTGATACAATCGAATGTATACCAGAGGCAATTAAAGTAATTAGAAATTCTTAAATTTAATAATTTCTTAATAAATTATATAAAATTACTTAATAAACACGTGTTAATATATTAATAGATTAAAAATTAGTTAAACACGCTAAATATACTGATAAGATTACATTAATCAATAGAGGGGAGCAAATATGTATAATATTTTAGTTGTTGATGATGATAGAGAAATAGTAAAAGCAATAGAAATATATTTAAAAAGAGAGGGATACAATGTAATTAAAGCTTATGATGGAATAGAAGCAATGAACTCATTAAAAGAAAACGAAATTCATTTAGTTATATTAGATATCATGATGCCTAATCAAGATGGTCTAACAACACTTGAGAAAATAAGAAAGAATTGTTCTATACCAGTAATTCTATTGTCAGCAAAATCAGAAGATTACGATAAAATCTCAGGTTTAGAAATCGGTGCAGATGATTATATTACAAAACCTTTCAATCCTCTAGAATTAGTTGCAAGAGTAAACTCAAATATAAGAAGATATGTAAAGCTTGGTAGTATTAAACAAACTGAAGGTTCAGGCGATGAAATATATAGCAGTGGAGATTTAATCTTAAATGATGATACAAAAAAAGTAACTGTTGATGGAAAAGAAATCAAGCTAACAGCAACAGAATATAACATATTAAAATTTTTATTAAAAAACAAAGGAAAAGTATATTCTATTTCTGAAATATATGAAAATGTATGGAATGAAGATAGTTTTGCAGCTGAAAACATAATAGCTGTTCATATAAGGCACATTAGAGAAAAAATCGAAATTAATCCTAAAGAGCCAAAATATTTGAAAGTTATATGGGGAATAGGGTACAAGATTGAAAATTTAAAATAATATTTTAGAACATATATTGTCACCACATTTATAAAAATAATATATAACTAATAAAACACATCGTACTAAATAATCAAAGAAAGGAGCAAGTCTAAATGGAAAAAATAAGAGAATCTGCAGTATTAAAAATACTTTGTTACATATTTATTCCAATAATAGCATTATCATTGATATTAAGCATTGCATATATTGGACTTAGAGACCAATACGGAAATTCCAATGATATAGAAGCAAGTTATCTTGATTCATATGATTTTTCCTACGAATATATGTATAGCTTAATTAGAAATGTAAATAGAATAAGAGATGGTTATACAGATTTTGAAAATAACGGATTTTACAATAAAATAGACGAAAACATTTACTACAATGAAAATTATACTGAATATTACTCTTACAATAATTTTATAACATTTATGAAATTCGTTATAGTAAAGAATGATACAAATGAAATATTTACAAATATTCAATCAAATGATTATCTAAATGAAGTTACTAATTTCAAAAATAACAAAATTTATTGGATATATGAAAATGGAAATATAGACACAACCATAGAAAATTTAAACCAAGATAAAATAAGATATATATCATTACCTTATGAAGGATTAGATACATTTGAAGGATATGATATATACTCATATATAGACATAGGCAATATGAAATATTCAAACACTCTTGAGTTAACAAGTATTGTACTAAATATGTTTAATAATAATTCAAGTTTTGCTGAAGCTCTAATTCCAATAGACATTATTTTGCTAAGTATAATAATTGTATACTTAATTTGGTCAATAGGTCATAGCAAAAACAAAGAAGGCATAACTCTTAACTCATTAGATAAATTCTCTTATGAGCTTGTAATAATACTATTCTCATGTATTTTCTGGATGTGCATTATAATAGCAGCAACAGTAATTTCATATGTAGATATATCAAAAAATTTATTAATATATATAATTGGACTAACTTATTTAGGCGCATATGTTTCACTTGCTGTAATGACTGTAACAACTATAAAAAGATTAAAAGCAAGAGAATTTTGGCATAGTTTTACAACATATAGAATTTACAAATCAATAAAAGATAGAATAAAAAAGACATCTAGCAAAGTTTTAGATAAGAGCGCTTCTCAAAAGAAAATAATTATTCTTTATATAGCATTTATATTTGTGAGTTGCATATTAGGAGTTACATTCTTCACAGGGATTAGTTTTATAGTATTAATTGTACTTTGGATATGGACTTTATATAAAATACTAGAATATAATAAAAGACTTAATGAAATAAAAAATGCTCTTCATGAAATATATATGGGAAATCCAAATATTGATTTAGACACAGAAGAATTAACAGGAACATTAAAAGAATTAGCAACATATGTAAATGATGTTTCAAATGGATTTAATAATGCTATACAAGAAAAACTTAAATCTGAAAGATTGAAAACGGAGCTTATAACAAATGTATCTCATGATATAAAAACACCACTAACATCAATTATCAACTATGTTGATTTATTAAAACAAGAAAATATTCAAGATGAAAAAGTACAAGAATATATAAAAGTTTTAGATAGTAAATCTCAAAGATTAAAGAAGTTAATAGAAGATTTAGTAGAAGCTTCAAAAGCCTCATCAGGCAATGTAAAATTAAACATAGAAGAAATTAATTTAAGTGAGTTATTAAAACAAGTTACAGGCGAATTTAAAGATAAATTTGATGAAAGAAATTTAATTATTGACTTGGATTTACCAAGTAATAATGTTAATATACAAGCAGACAACAGATATATGTACAGAATTATTGAAAACTTATATAGCAATGTTTCTAAGTACGCATTGGAAAACACTAGAGTTTATATTACTTTATTAAAAACAAACGATGAAATAAGACTTGAAATTAAAAATGTATCAAAGGACAAATTAAATATTACCGCTGATGAGCTTATGCAAAGATTTGTTAGGGGAGATAAATCTAGATATACTGAAGGAAGCGGATTAGGACTTTCAATAGCAAAAAGTTTATGTGAATTACAAGATTGCAAATTTGATATAGAAATAGACGGAGATTTATTTAAAGCAGTATTAATATGGAAATAATTCACATATTAATATGGAGGAGTAACAATGGAACTAGCAGTTGTAGAAAAAGATGGAGTTTTTAAAAAGCTTTCAAAAATATTCTGGATATTCATAATTGGAAGCATATTAGGTTTTATTTTAGAAACAATTGTAGCATTTGTTCAAAATGGACACTATGTAACTAGACAAGGTTTATTATTTGGTCCATTCATACAAGTATATGGATTTGGATTAGTAATCTATTACCTAATAGTACCACACGCAAAAACAAATACACAAATATTCTTTACAAGTTTTGTACTTGGAGGAGTTGTAGAATACTTATTCTCATATTTCCAAGAAAAATACTTTGGAACAGTATCATGGGATTATTCAAACTTATTATTCAACATAAATGGTAGAACAAGCTTACTACATTGTATATATTGGGGTATAGGTGGCCTTGCTTTTATGAAGCTTATATATCCACACATATCTAGCCTAGACAAAATATACAAAAGTACATATTTTAAGGCTGTAACTGTATTTTTAGTTGTATTTATGACTTTTAATATATCTTTTACAAGTTTAGCAAGTCAAAGACAATTAGAAAGAAGAAATAATATTGCAGCACAAGGCAAATTAGATAAATTTTTAGATACATATTATCCTGATAGTAAATTGGAAGAAATTTATTCAAATGCTGAAGAAAGATAAACAATAATTTGATAATAAAATATAGCAGAGCTAAGGAATGTTTCCGAGGCTCTGCGTTTTTTAATTTCAAATTATTGAGACTTACTTAAACTTTCGAGTTAAATTGTTCTCTATTTCACATATTCATTAAGTTTTTTAGTCCTATAATTTAATTCTCCCATTTCGCAAGTAGGTATATATCCTGCTGGAGCATTTATTACATCAGGAATTCTATTTACTACAGAAGCACATGTTAGTTCAACAGTTGAAGGTCTTGAAACAACAATAGTAGTATTAGGTTCTCCATAAATTGTCCATTCATTTTTATCAAAATCTTCTTTTGAATAAACTTTACCAATGCATTCACTTTCAATAACAATACCTTCTTCAGTATTAGTAGTAACAACAGCACTCATACCTGTTGCATCTCCAGCTTTTACAGTCATATTAAGAGTAGAAGAATATAAATCTTCTTTGTATGTTTGAGGAAGACATTTCTGTGTTTGAGATACTACATGAAGACCAAGTTTTTCACATAGCCAACCATTAACATTCCACATATATGATGGAGAATAGGTACCACTATCAATAATTTTTTGTCTTTCCTCATCACTAATTCTATCAGCAGATGCTACTTGTTTATCAAATTCATCTAAAGATAACCCTGCACCATGAGCTTTAGCCAAAGCAATACCATAATCTTCAACATTATAACTTGAACTACCTTTGATTTTAGTTATTTTATGAGTAGAACCTGCTATTGATGCAATTAATTGTCCCCAATATATATCTTGGTAACCACTGCCAGTAATTGTACAATTATTCTTTTTAGCCAATTCATCGATTTTCTTTGTTAAATTTGGATTTGAATTAGCAGGGAAGAAGGCTTCTTCACAAGTTGTAATTGCATTAATACCTAATTCAGCACATAACATTAATGGAGTCTCCAAGTCACTAAATAAACTCATTGTTGTTACTATACATATATCTGGTTTAGTATCTTCTAAAACTTTTTTAGCATTTTCAGCACTTTCAACAATAATACCTTTGTTTTCAGTATTCATGATTTCGCCAATATCTTTTCCGATAACTTCTGGGTTAATGTCTATTGCTCCAACAATTTCACCTCCATTTTCATATACATAACGCATTGTAAAAACACTCATTTTTCCTACACCATATTGAACAACTTTTACTTTTCTATCCATAAATAGACCTCCTTTTTTATTTTCTTATAGAAATTTAATCCTATAATTAATTTTATTCTATCATATCATTTCCCAAAAACAAATCAATTATTTAATTTTTACAAAACTTTTTTGTAGTTTAAGTGTAGTAAATTAAAGAAAAAGGTTCAAAATTCATTGAACCTTTTTTATTAAATCTTTTCTTTTATTTTATTTTCAATTTCTAGCATATCATAATAACCTTGTACAGGAATTCTAATAAGACTAATATCAAGTTGTTTGAAGAGTTCATCGATAAAATTATCTCGCTCTTGTCTATTATCTTTAACATGTGATGGATCATCTAACTCTATGCAAGTTACTATTTTACCATTAATGTCAGTTATAACGAAATCAATAGTTTTACTTCGTATTTTGTTAAAATATGAAATATCTTTTGAACTAATTAATGAATATAGTGCAACTTGAGTAAAAAGTAATAAATTCTTTTTATCAGTTTTATATTTTAGTAATCTATAAAACTTTAATTCATTATTTGTCATAATGTTACGCTTCTTAGAATAGAAAGCTGTATAATCTATTTTAGGTAAGGGTAGAGGCTCATTAATTGAATTATTGTTTTTAGGATATTTCCTGTTTAAATAACGATTTAGCCACCAAGCTAAGAAGGCTAAGAATAATGCAAAAGATATAAATTCCATTTTTCATTCCTTTCTTTTCATTAGTAATATTTTCCTTTATATAATAGCATATTATTATTTCAAAGATATTTCAATTATATTACGTTTAAATAACATTGTATAAAATTGTAAAAATTGATAAAAAATTATTATTAGTGTTTATTGTTTATTAAAATAATTTTATTTTAAAAATAGGGAGGAGAAGAAATAAGTAAATTAATTACTTGACTGTATTATAAATAAATGATTTAATTAAAGTAAAAAATTTTAATTAGATAAATATATAAAGAGTAAAGAAGATAAGTAAATGTAATAAGTGTAAAATATAAATGTTAATAAATAAATTATTTAATATTTGAATAATAAAAGAGATTTTACAATAATTAAAATCTTATAAAGAGAGCAATATTAAAAAGAGGAGAGATGATAGATGTTATAAAAGTAGGGGTAAAAAACATAAATAAAAAGTTGCGTGAAATTAAACTTTCATGCAAAGTGGAGTAGGACTAAAATAAAGCCTCACATATATGCTTATCTTTTGTAAGCCTTTATTTCTTCTTAAAATCAATATTTTTTACACCATTATTTTGGTGTGATTTTTTTACATTATTGCAACCTGTATTATTATAAAAATTATATAAGATTTTTACTTATATATATTTATACTATTTTTTTATAAAATATATCTTATATTTGTAAAAATCTTATATATTCTCTATTTTGCCTTATTTTGCGGTAATGAAACTATATGTCTAAAAAATAAAAACGCCTTAAAATCGATTCTCGTGCGTCGTAT
>CAMMLF010000036.1 GCA_946497585.1 uncultured Clostridium sp. | reverse complement strand
AGCATGAGGTAAGGTTTACCTTATTCTACTATATATTTTTGAGTGTGCTATATATTTAATTTAATATTTTGTATATAGTATACAAAACTTTTCTGGTGATTATGACATAGAGGAAATACCCGTTCCCATCCCGAACACGGAAGTCAAGCTCTATTGTGCCGACGATACTTGCGAGTTACCTTGCTTGGAAAATAGGTTGTCGCCAGATTTTTTTATTTATTTTTAGCTTTAATATAAAATAATAAATTTGCATGAATAGACATATATAATATAAATTAACTAGATTTATATTATATATGTCTATTTAAAATCAATATAACCACATATTTTCCTTTACTTTAAAATATAAATAAGATAAAATAGTAAATAGATATTAATAATAGAAAGGAAAGCATAATGGATAATTACTATATTGTAGACGATGGAAAAACACAATTACTTAAATTCAAAAAATTAGATGAATTTAAGGATAAAGTAGAACTAGTATATTCATTAAAAGCATATGATAATGGCTTTAAATATGATTTAAAAGAAAATTCAATTGTAGATGTTAGACTAACTAAATTTGATAAAATTGCACAAAGTTTAAATATAGATAAAAGAAAAATAATATTGCCGAAACAAGAACATACTGATAATATTAGAATTATTGAAGAAAAAGATATAATAGATGATAAAAATAATTGTATAAAAGAAAAAAGATTAACTGATAAAGAGAAAGTCTTAAACAATCAAGATAATTTTACCACAAAAGATAGTTTAGACATTGTAGACTCAAACTTAGTAACAAATCTTTTTTACAAATTAAGAGATATAGATGGTTTGATTACCAATGTTAAATGTGCAATTTTAGCAACAACATTTGCAGATTGTACACCTCTATTCTTTTATGACCCTATAAAGAATGTAATAGGAAATATACATTCTGGATGGCCTGGAACAACTAAGAAAATAGGTGCTAAAGCTATAGATATGTTAGTAAAACAAATGGGATGTAATCCAAAAAACATATTATGTTTTATAGGACCACATATTAGAAAAGAATGCTTTTTAGTAAATGATGACGTAAAAGAAATTTTTGAAAAGACTTTTACGGATATTTGCAAAAATTACAATGTAATAGAAGAAACAAACATGCATAATGAAAAGGGCAAGCAATATAGAATAGATACAACTTTAATTAACAAAATAATGTTAAAAGAAAAAGGAATACTAGAAGAAAATATATATGATTGCAATTTATGTACAGTATGCAACAAGGATATGTTTCATTCTAGAAGAGCAGAAGGCATTAATTACGAAGTAAATACAGGGATAATGTATTTGAAATAAAATATGAATCTGGAAATTGGTCAGATGAATCTGACCAATTTCATTATCCAAGAAAGTAAAGTGGTAACAAATTGTTACCACTTGAAGATGGAAAATATTATAATACTGATGTAATGAATAAAGATCAAATTTTAAGATTAATATAATAATTAGAAATTAGGTGGAGCAAACGGTAGCCATTTGGCTACTTTTTTCTATGCAATTTCTTTGACTTTTATTTAAAAATAATATAGAATAGGCAATAGAATAAAAGTAAGGAGAAAAATAATGCTTGCAAGCAAATTAAAAAAAGGAGATACAATAGGAGTTGTATGTCCATCAGATAAAGTAAATGACGAAGACATACCAGAAATAAAAGAAGCAGAAAGACTTCTAAAAGAAAGAGGATATAATGTTGTATTTGGCAAAAACATATATAAAAATACAACTGGATATGGAGCAACAGCTAAGGAAAAAGCAGAAGATATTAATGAAATGTATGCAAATAAAAATATAAATGCCATAATGTCATTAAAAGGTGGATTCAATTCAAATAGTGTTTATGAATACTTAGATTTAAACACAATAAAATCAAATAACAAAATTATATGTGGTTATAGTGACTCAACATCATATATAAACTACATTCACGAAAAAACAGATAACATAGGCTTTATTGGACCAAATTTTAAATCATTAAATGCTCCAGATACAAACTACTATTTACTTAATGAAATGTTAAAAAGACTAGAAAGCAATTATTATGATTTAGCAACAGATGACTCAGAATTTAGAATGATAAAAGAAGGACAAGCAGTAGGTGAGCTAGTTGGTGGAAATTTATCTTTAACAACAGGTTTAATAGATGAAATAGATTTTACAAACAAAATACTATTTTTAGAAGAATTTAGTTTTGAATCTCCATCAGCAATGGTAAGTAATTATTTATATAGACTTAGACAGAAAGGCGTATTTAACAAAGTAAGTGGCATATGGCTTGGAAATTATGAGGGAGACGTAGCTATTGAAAAAATCTTAATGGATACAATAGAAGATATGAACTTAAACATTCCAATAATAAAATCAGATAATTTTGGACATATAGAAAGAAAAATTACAATACCTTTGGGAGTTAAAGCAGAAATAAAAGATGGAAAAATAAAGTTGGTAGAGGATTACTTAAAATAGAAGGAAGCAAGTAATGAAAGAAAATTGGGAAGAATTAGAAGACAGTATTAAAGGTTGTAAGAAATGTAAATTATGCATGCAAAGAACAAATATAGTATTTGGATGTGGAAATAAAGATGCAGACATTATGCTTATTGGAGAAGGTCCTGGGGCAGACGAAGATAAGCAAGGAATACCTTTTGTAGGAAAAGCTGGACAGCTTATGAATAAAGCATTTGAAGGGCTAGGAATAAATAGAGATGAGTTATACATTGCAAATGTAGTAAAATGCAGACCACCTCAAAATAGAGTGCCAGAAGCTGATGAAGCTGAAGCATGTTTAGATTATTTAAGAAATCAAGTTGTATTAGTAAAACCGAAAATAATAGTTTTACTTGGTAGCACTGCTCTTAAAAATATATTAGGAAAAGAATATGGAATTACATCTAGTAGAGGAAAATGGATAGAAAGAAAAGGCATACTATATATGCCAACTTGGCATCCAGCAGCTTTACTTAGAGATGAAAACAAAAAGATAGAGTTTTGGAAAGACCTAAAATTAGTAATGAAAAAATATGATGAGATGAGAGGAGAAATAAATGGAAGCACTAAGTAAAGAAATGCAAGAAAAAGTAAATTATTGTTTAAATTGTAAAGTAAAACCTTGTAGCAATAAAGGTTGTCCTTTAAATAATGACATACCAACATTTATAAGATTAGTCAAAGAAGGAAATATGGAAGAGGCGTACTACACGTTGCTAAAAACAAGTATCTTAGGAAGCGTATGTGGAAGAATTTGTCCTCATTATAAACAATGTATGGGAAGTTGTGTGCGTGGTATAAAAGGCGAGAGTGTACAAATTGGAGATATAGAAGCATATATATCAGACTATGGATTAGAGCATAATTTAATAAAAAATATAGAAAAAACAGAAGAATTAAAAGGAAAAAATATAGCAGTTATTGGTGGCGGACCTGCAGGACTAACTGCAAGTTATTTCTTAGCAAAAGCAGGAGCAAATATAACAATATATGAAAAGCATAATAGCTTAGGCGGAATCTTAGAACACGGAATACCTGAATTTAGGCTAGATCCTAAAGTTTTGAAAAAAACTGTAAATTCAATATTAAGCCTTGGGATTAATGTGAAATATAATGTAGAAGTTATGACAAATAACAATCAAGAAATAACAGATACAACCAATAATCAAGAGAGACAGGATAAAAAAACAAATAACATAGAAGGAAAACTAAAAGAACAAGAAAAAACTAAAATTTCAATAGAAAGCATAGCCTCAAAATACGATGCAACAATCTTAGCAATAGGAGCAAATGTTTCTAGTAAAATGAATATTCCAGGTGAAGATTTAGAAGGTGTATATGGTGGAAATGAATTACTAGAAAATAAAAACTATCCAGACTTTAAAGGAAAAATAGTTGCAGTTAGTGGCGGTGGAAATGTTGCTATGGATACTGCAAGAACAATTGCAAGATTAGGTGCTAAAAAAGTATTTGTAATTTATAGAAGAGCAGAAGAGCAAATGCCGGCTGAGAGAAAAGAAATAGAAGATGCCAAAAAAGAAGGTATAGAATTTTTATTCCAAAATAATATTACAAAAATAATGGGAAGCGGAAAAGTAGAAGAAATAGAATGCATAAAAACTAAACTTGTACAAAAAGAAGGAGAAACAAGACTTTCACCAGTAAATATAGAAGGCAGTAATTACAGAATGAGAATGGACTATGTTGTAATGGCAGTAGGTTCAAAGCCAGAAGAAAAAGACATTGCAGGATTTGAAAAGAACAAATGGAGATACGTAAACACAGATGAAGAAAAGAAAACATCAATTAAAAATGTTTATGCTATAGGCGACATAGCTGGTAATAAGCAGACTGTTGCATGGGCTGCTAGAAGTGGAAGAGATGTAGCTTTGGAGATAATAGAAAAACTAAAATAGTAAAATATTTTCGCAGTGGCAAAGAAAAGACAGAACTGTTTTAGAACATATAGCTTGTTATAAATTGAAACAAATAAAACAAAAAAGCAATAAAAGGTTTCATACTTTTATTGCTTTTTGCTATAGAATTAAAATTCTATAATAGCGCATTTTGAGGAAATTTTTACTTTACAAGAAATTAATAAATCAAAAATTCATTATAAAATGAAACAATGTTTATTTATTGCTTTGACGTTCATACTCATTAGCATTTCCAGCAAACCAGTTTTTAATAGAATGAAAGAAAATACTAACTTTTGAACGAGGAACAATTGCCAATGCTTTGTTATTTACTATAGCTTCATATCTATTGTCTAATTCATTCATTTTTTGAATATAAAATTCATTAAAGAATGAATAATTATCAGTCAATCCAATTAAGTTTTTAAAACTATATAAATATTTTCTATATTCTTCAATTCTTGTAATAGATAACAAATTTTTTGTCTCTCTATCAAAGAAAGATGTAAATATCAAATTTTGTGTAGAGAAAAATGTCTTTTTAATTTTATTTTTGTAATCATTTATTTTATCTGTACAAGCCTTAAACTTTTTATAAGGTAAATCTTCAGTTTGAATTTTGCTATTTAGTTCTGCAATTTTACCTTCATAAGAAACTATTTTATCTAAATTTTGTTGAACTTTATATGCTTCATCTTCACCACAAGCAGCAATAAATCTGTCATAGAAGGCTGTGTTAGCAAAAATAGTACTATCAAACATAGTAGCAAAGTTTGAAACATAACCAATTTGTTTAACTAAATTGCAAACTAAAGGATAATATGAAGGACTATCTGTAGGAAGTGTGATATCATAATATTTAACAACGTCAGATTTTTCACCAGTTAAATATGATGAAATAAGTTGAACAGCACCTTCATTTAAAGCTTCACCATAAGCCTTATTACCAACATAAGTACAAAGACCTAACTTTTTTAAATTTCCTTTTGCGTCTTTTACTTCTTGAAGATGGTGAATACACTCATGAACAGCAAGTTTCTTAATTTTATCAAAAGTAAGACCTTTTCTAAAATAAATAGATGAATTTTTATAATAATAGCAAGCGTCAGACTGTCCTTGTGGCATTTCTGCAATATACATTGGAAGTCTTGCAATGCTCATAAATACAGTATTATATTTTAATTTTAATTCAGGCATTTTAGAGCACAAAAGCCTAGCAACATAAGTTGCAATTTCATTTACATTTAAAGTGCTAATTGGACATATAACTTTAATGCCTTCCTTTTCTAAATCTGAATTGAATGTATCCATAAAATACTTCTCCTTAGTTTAATTACTTACATTATAGCACCATATAGTGCAAATATAAATTACAGAATTATTAAGTTAATGTTACATTTTTGTAATATTTTACTTTGAGGACGGAGCAAAACGTAAAATATTTTACAAAAAGGACTGTCCCCATTGTAAAAAATTTCAAAAAAAGCCTTGTCAAAAGGCTTTTTCTTTGATATAATAATATACGTTGAAAAATACACACACAAATGGAGTTTAAAATAGTGCCAAAAGGTAATTTTAAATGTTGAAGTTTGTGGAGGAACAAAACTAAAAGGAGGAATTTAAAATGGCAGTAGTTGCAATGAAACAATTACTAGAAGCAGGTGTGCATTTTGGACACCAAACAAGAAGATGGGACCCAAGAATGGCTGAATATATATTCCAAGCTAGAAATGGTATCCATATCATCGATTTACAAAAAACATCAAAAAAATTAGATGAGGCATATGCATTCATCAAAGAACAAGCAGAAGAAGGAAAAACAATTTTATTCGTAGGAACAAAAAAACAAGCACAAGAATGTGTTAAAGAAGCAGCTGAAAAAAGCGGAATGTTCTACGTAAATGAAAGATGGTTAGGAGGAACATTAACAAACTTCAAAACTATCAGAAAAAGAATTGAAAGATTAGCAGAATTAGAAAAAATGCAAGAAGATGGAACATTCGAAGTTCTACCTAAAAAAGAAGTTATCCTATTAAAGAAAGAAATGGATAAACTAGAAAAGAACTTAGGCGGAATTAAAGAAATGACACAAATTCCAGACGTTATATTCGTAGTAGACCCTAAAAAGGAACATATAGCTGTTCAAGAAGCTAGAAAATTAAATATTCCTTTAGTTGGATTAGTAGATACAAACTGTGACCCAAATGATGTTGACTACGTTATTCCAGGTAATGATGATGCAATCCGTGCTGTAAAATTAGTTACAGACGTATTAGCAAATGCAGTTATTGAAGGAAAACAAGGCGAAAGCTTAGAATCTGAAGAAGAGCAACCAGTAGAAGAAAGCGAAGAAATGAGTATGGAAGAAGTTGCTCAAAATGAAGAAACTTCAGAAGAATAAAAAATGTTAAATAGGGAAATTATTTTCCCTATTTAGTGTATAAAAATAGGCTTTAATATAAAAGCTGATAAAATAGTTTTATGAGCAGTTTATGAATATTTTGAAATAAAATAATATTAAATTGCAATAATAAAACTTAAGAAAGGGAGGAATTAATTATGATTACTGCAGCTCAAGTAAAAGAGTTAAGAGAAAAAACAGGTGCAGGCATGATGGACTGCAAAAAAGTTTTAACAGAAACAAATGGAGACGAAGAAAAAGCAATTGAATTACTACGTGAAAGAGGAATTATGAAGGCAGCTAAAAAATCTGACAGAATAGCAGCGGAAGGTTTAGTTGAAACATATATTTCAGAAGACGCAAAATTAGGAGCAATTGTTGAAGTTAACGCAGAAACAGACTTCGTTGCCAAAAATGCAGACTTCCAAGCTTTTGTAAAAGATGTAGTAAAACAAGTAGCACTTAACAATCCAGCAAGTGTTGAAGAATTATTAGCACAAAAATTCATCAATGATGAATCACTTACAGTTCAAGAAGAATTAACAAACAAAATAGCAACAATTGGCGAAAACATGTCAATAAGAAGATTTGAAAGATTTGAAACAGAAGGAACTGTTGCAAGCTACATTCACGGAGATGGAAAAATAGGTGTTCTATTAGATATAGAAAATGCTGATGAACAATTAGCAAAAGACATTTGCATGCATATAGCAGCAGCAAAACCTGAATTTTTATCAGAAGCAGATGTACCACAAGATAGAGTTGAAAAAGAAAAAGAAATCTTAAAAGCTCAAGTTATAAATGAAGGTAGACCAGAAGCAGTTGCTGAGAAAATAGTAGCTGGAAGACTTGGAAAATTCTACGGAGAAATTTGTTTACTTGACCAAGAATTCGTAAAAGACCCAAGCCAAAAAGTTAAAGATTTAGTAGCTTCTAAAAAAGCAAAAATCAATAAATTTGTTAGATTTGAAAAAGGCGAAGGAATCGAAAAGAAAGAAGAAAACTTTGCAGAAGAAGTTGCGAAACAATTAAAATAGACTAGGTCAAACGCAGAATAAACAAATAAATTTATTTTTAGAAATAAAAATAATCAATTGAATAGGGGGCACTTCCAATAAGAGATTATTGGTAAGTAGCCTCTTTTTGTGTTTAAAAAGGAATTTAAATAAAAGTATAGATAAAAATAAAATTTTATAAAAAATATCTTGACAAAATAAAAAAATAGGTATAACATATGAATGAATGTGCATATGATAATATGAATGCTTTGGAAAAGCAAATTAACCATGTTATTAAATTAAGGTAAGGTTAAAATAATTAAGTTTTTATAACCTGATTTATGCCTTGAGGAAGGAATGAAATTAAAAATGGAAGAAGATTTAGTTTGTGAAGATAAAGAGTTGCACCAAAATGAATTATATGAAGCAAAGAAAAAAGAAATTACACCAGAGATGAATAGAAGTTTAGCAGAAATGTTTAAAGTATTTGCAGATGAAACAAGATTAAGGATAATTTGCAGTTTATTAAATGAAGAACTATGCGTATGTGATTTATGCGAATTATTAAACTTAAATCAATCAACAGTATCTCATCAGTTACAAACTCTAAGAACATCTAAACTTGTAAAATACAGAAAAGAGGGAAAACAAGTTTATTACACACTTGAAGATGAGCATATTGATGCAATACTTAGAATGGCAATTGCTCACATAAAAGAAAAAGAAAATGCAGGTAGATAAAAGTTATTGAAGCATAAAATTTAATGCACAAAATTAACTTTTAGACACATTACAAAAAATAAAGGAGAGTTTGAAAATGAAAGAAGATAAAGGAGAAAATAGCAAGTTTAAAATACTTATGTATGTCATAAGTTTAATATTATTTGCAGTAGGTTTCATGCCAGCTTTAGAAAGTTATAGATTAATAATTTATTTACTAGCAGTAATTTTATCCGGATATGACCTAATAATACAAGGCATAAAAAACATATTTCACTTAAATTTTGAAGAAGATACACTAATGACAATTGCAATTATAGCAGCTTTTGTAATAGGAGAATACCCTGAAAGTGTTGCAATAGTATTATTATTTAAATTAGGAGAATTTATAGAAGATAAAGCAGTAGAAAAGGCTAATAAAAACATAAATAGCATAGCTTCTCTAAAAGTACAAACAGCAAATTTAGTTAATGGAAAAGAAACTAAAACAGTAAATGTAGAAGAATTGAAAGTGGGAGATACAATCATTGTAAAGCCAGGAGAAACAGTGCCAGTTGACTGTATAATTATAAAAGGTGAATCTGCACTAGATACTTCCAAATTAACAGGAGAAAGCGAGCCTGTATATGTGAATGAAAACAATGAAATTTTATCTGGTAGTATTAATCAAACAGGAACTTTAACTTGCAGAGTAAATAAAGAATACAAAGATTCTACAATATCTAAAATAGTAGACTTAGTATATGAGGCAACAAATAATAAGGGTAAAAAAGAAGAATATATAACAAAATTTTCAAAAATATATACGCCAGTTGTGATAATTATAGCAGTATTATTAGCTATAGTTCCAGCACTCTTTGGAGCAGATTTTGTTACTTGGTTATATAGAGCACTTGTATTTTTAGTGGCATCATGCCCATGTAGTATTGTAATTTCAATACCACTAGCATACTTTTCATGCATAGGTGCAATATCTAAAAAAGGCTTACTAATAAAAGGAACAAAACACATAGAAGATTTGGCAAAAGCACATGTTTTAGCATTGGATAAAACAGGAACAATTACAACTGGAAAAATGAAAGTGCAAGAATTTGTATTAATAAAAAACAGTAAAGCAACAGAAAATAATGAAATTCAATCAAAAAGCGAAAAATTTACAAACAAAGAAAAAATACTACAATATGCATATAGTTTAGAGGCGAATTCAAACCACCCTATTTCAAATGCAATAATAGAATATGCAAAAGAAAATAAAGCAGATAAATTAGAAGTTGAAGGACAAAAAGAAATTGCAGGTTGTGGGATTTATGGAAAAATAGAAGGAAAAGAAGTTGTTGTTGGAAATAAAAAAATGCTTGATAAATATAAAATTTCAGTGGACAGTGAAATAGAAAATCTAAAACAAAACCATGAGGATTCAAATGAAAATGGTAAACAAAAGAATGCAGTTCCAGAAAATGCAATTCTAATAGCAGTAGAAAATGATTTGGTTGCATATATCACATTAAGCGAAAAAATAAGAGAAGGCTTTAAAGAAACATTATCTAAACTATATGAAACAGGAATAAAAAAAGTTGTTATGCTTACAGGGGACAGCAAAACAAATGCTGAAAAAATTGCAAAAGCATGTGGAGAAATAGAGTATAGGGCGAAACTAATGCCAGAAAATAAAGTAGAAGAAATAAATAAATTAAAAGAAGAAGGCAAGGTTATATTCATAGGAGATGGAATTAATGATAGCCCAGTACTAGCCACATCAGACTTTAGCATAGCAATGGGAGAAGGAACAGATATAGCAAGCACAACCGCAGATAGCATATTAATATCTAACAATATTAGCAGTTTACCACAAATAATAAAAGTAGCAAGGAAAACGATTCGAATTGTTAACGAGAATATTACAATATCACTTTTGGCAAAATTAATAGTTTTAATTCTTGGAATATTAGGAATTGCTCCAGTATGGCTAGCTGTTGCAGCAGATACGGGAATCACACTATTAACTGTAATAAATTCAATTAGAATATTCAAAAAATAATGTTCAGTTTATATATATACTTTAACGAAAAGTCAACAATTTTTTGAAAATAGTTAATTAAATAAAAGACTACAACTTTACATAAGACACAAATTTTACAAAAAGGTTGACATTACCATAAATATATGATAAAATAATCTAGCGTATGTAGGTAAAAATGCATACGCTAGTAAAAGTTAAAAACAAATAAACAATTAACTTATAGCTGGAGGTGTATGAAATGGCTGCAAAAGGAGCAAGAGAACATATCACACTAGAGTGCACAGAGTGCCACAATAGAACATATGTTACAGATAAAAACAAAAAGAACAATGCAGAAAGATTAGAAATAAAAAAACATTGCAAATTCTGCAAAAAACACACAACACACAAAGAAACAAAATAAAGTAAGCCTTTTTAAGGGGGAATAAAAATGCCTAAAAATAATAAAAAGAAGCAAAACAAAAGTAAAAACACTAAAAAAGTTACCAATGCTTCTGAAGAATTAAAGCAAAATGAAACTGAAAAAGCTGTAGAAAGCAAAGATGAAAAATCAGAAGTAAAAACAGCTGAGGCAAATGTAGATACTGCAAATAAAACTGCAAGCACTACAGATAATAAATTAAATAAAAAATCAAAAAAAGAAAAGAAAAATAAGGATAACAAACAAGCTAAAAAAGAAAAGCCAAGCAAAAAAGATAAGTCAGCTAAAAAAAGCTGGTTTAAAGACTTTAAGGCTGAACTAAAAAAAGTAATATGGCCTAAAGGAAAAGAGCTATTTTCAAATACAGCTGTTGTTATTGTTATGGTTCTTGTAGTATCTTTAATAATTTTCTTGTTAGACTTAGCATTTGATTTTATGTATCAATTTGAAGTTGATCAAGTTAGAAAGGTACAAAATAGTATATCAGCTAATGAAACTGTAGATGAAACAAATACTACAGATGACACAAGCACTGAGGATACAAATACTACAGACACTAATACTACATCAGAAGAAGCAAATGATACAGCAGAAAATGAAACATCATCAGAAGAAAATACTGACACATCAGAAAATTCGGTTTCAGAATAGTAAATTGCACCAAGCAATAGCTAAAGTTGCTTTAAAATAACATAGTGTAAATTAAAGGTTATATTTTAAGAGGAGGCTAAAATATGTCTCAAAAAGATTATGACAAAATGCCAAGGTGGTATGTAGTACATACATATTCTGGTTATGAGAACAAGGTAAAAACAGACCTTGAAAAAACAATAAAAAATAGAGAGTTACAAGATTATTTCTTTGATATAGTTGTTCCTATGGAAGAACAAATAGAAATAAAAGATGGACAAAGAAAAACAAACCTAAAAAAAGTTTTTCCAGGATATGTCCTAATAAAAATGATTGTAACTGAGGATACTTGGTACATTGTAAGAAACACTAGAGGCGTTACAGGATTTGTTGGTTCTGGTACAGACCCTATTCCACTAACAGATAGTGAAATAAGAAAAATGGGATTTGATGTACAATCAATAAATGTAGACTATGGTGTTGATGACCAAGTAAAAGTAATAAATGGACCTTTTACAGATTTTATAGGTACTGTTACTGAAATTAATAAAGATAAAAGCAAAGTCAAGGTATTAGTATCTATGTTTGGAAGAGAAACTCCAATAGAGTTAGACTTCTCAGAAGTAGAAAAGGTCAAATAACATTCGAAAAGAAGGCTTATTAAGCCTATCTTATAAATTATTTTGTATATACAAACCAAAGGAGGTGCAAAAACATGGCAGGAAAAGACAAGAAAGAAGAAGTAAAAGACATTATTATCAAATTGCAAATTCCAGCAGGAAAAGCTACACCAGCTCCACCAGTTGGACCAGCATTAGGTGGTAGTGGTGTTAATATTATGGACTTCGTAAAACAATTCAATGATAGAACAGCTAAGCAAGCAGGTTTAATCATACCAGTTGTTATCACAGTTCATAAAGACAAATCTTTTGAATTCGTAACAAAGGAACCACCAATGGCTGTATTAATTAAAAAAGCAGCTAAAATTGAAAAAGGTTCTGGAAAGCCAAACAGAGAAAAAGTAGCAAAACTTTCAAAAGCACAAGTTGAAGAAATTGCTAAAACAAAAATGCCAGACTTAAATGCTGCTTCATTAGAAGCTGCAATGAGCATGGTAAAAGGTACAGCTCGTTCAATGGGTGTAACAGTTGAAGAATAGTACGGTTAAGTACGCCAATTATATTTAATTAGTTACGTACTCAGATTGTAATAGCCTAAAAGAGCAAAATTTATTAATTGGGAGAGCAAAGCAAAAATTTAAAGTTCTTAGGTAGAACTTAGTAAATAAATGCTTATTGCTCGATAAAACCAAAGGAGGTAAAAATGAAGAGAGGAAAAAGATATCAAGATAGTGCAAAACTTGTTGATTCTAAGAAATTGTATTCTGCAAAAGAAGCAATTGAAATAATCGAAAAAATGCCTAAAACAAAATTTGACCAAACTGTTGAATTACACGTTAAATTAGGTGTTGATTCAAAACACGCAGACCAACAAGTTAGAGGAACAGTAGTTCTTCCAAATGGAACAGGTAAAACACAAAAAGTATTAGTATTCGCAAAAGGACCTAAAGCTGAAGAAGCAAAAGCAGCAGGAGCTGACTTTGTAGGTGCAGAAGAATTAATACCAAAAATCCAAAATGAAAACTGGTTTGATTATGACGTAGTAGTTGCAACTCCAGATATGATGGGTGTTGTAGGACGTCTTGGTAAAGTATTAGGACCAAAAGGATTAATGCCAAACCCAAAATCAGGAACAGTAACAATGGATGTTACTAAAGCAGTAAATGAAATCAAATCTGGTAAAGTTGAATACAGATTAGATAAAAGTAACATTATCCATTTAGGATTTGGAAAAGTTTCATTTGGTGCAGACAAATTATTAGAAAACTATGATGTAATCATGGCTGCAATTATAAAAGCTAAACCAGCAGCAGCTAAAGGACAATACATCAAGAGCGTTTCTATTGCCCCAACAATGGGACCTGGTTTGTATATAGACCAAAAATAATTTATAATAGCCATAGACAGTAGGC
>CAMMLF010000035.1 GCA_946497585.1 uncultured Clostridium sp. | reverse complement strand
GTTACAGGGCACGGCTCATATCCGTGTATTCGTTAGTTCAAATCTAACCATCGCCACCACAAAGGAGATAAAAATGGAAGAAGTTTGGAAGAAATTAGAGGGTTATAAATATAATTATGAAGTGAGTAATTTTGGCAGAGTAAAAAAAGGAAATTTAATGTTGACTCAAACGAAACATCATAGAGGTCATTTAAGAGTAGCGTTAGTACTTTCAGATGGTAAAATAAAACAAGAGAGAGTTCACAGATTAGTCGCTCTAACTTTTATACCTAATGACAATCCAGAAGAAAAAATTTATATTAATCACATAAATATGGATATGACAGACAATAGAGTAGAAAATCTAGAATGGTGTACTCCTTCTTATAACGTAAGTGAAGGTATTCGTTTAAATAATAATAGAGCGAAATCTTATCCTTTAGAAGCAATAAATAAAATTACAGGAGAAAAATATTACTTTGAAAGAATGACAGATGCAGAAAATTTTGTAAAAAGTTTTAGAGAAGTAAAAACACCAAGAACTCCAATACGAGATGCTGCAACAGGAAGATTAAAATCTGCTTATGGTTATTATTGGAAATTTATAAAAAAATAAGGTCGGAAGCATGGCTTTATATAAAATGGTATCTAGCGGCCGAGCCTAATAGTAATGGTTAGGAAATGGAGTAAGCTAGCAAGCAAAGGTACTCAAAAGACGGTGAGATAAGAAGGCTCTGGAGAGAGGGTTTACCGTAATCCATAAACAACCCAAAATGTGCGCTCTCAATGGGGACAATAGCAGGTTAGTACCAAACCGTATGTGGTAATAAATTCTTATCTGAGGGCTCTACGGACGGCGCTCACCAAAATAAGTGGTTCGCTCTATTTTGAAAAGGAAAGATTATTATGAATTTATTTGATTTACCAGAAAAGGAGTTTGAAGAAGAATTAGATAAGTTAGTTAAAAGTCAAACAAAAGAACAGTTACTTTGTGACTTAATTAAATGTGGGTTAGAATTATCAAAGGAAGATAAGGCTAAATGGATAGACCCAGTTTATATTGACACAGAAGAAGAGGCTGATAAACTAATTGAAGCTTTGGAAAAGGCGGCTGAAGCATCTGTAAAAGAAATTAATGTTGATTATGAAAATGTTACAGATAAAAATAAAATAAAGGAGATGTTCGATTATGGTAAAGAATAGAATGGTTATCTTCTAATGGAGTAAAACTCCAAAAGGAGGTAATAAAATGAGTAGAAGTTTTAAACACACTCCTCATTGCAAATGTGAAAAAAGTTGTAAATGGGGTAAAAAACAAGCCAATAAAAGAGTTCGTCATTATAAAGGCGAAATTGGAAATGGTAAAAATTATAGGAGACTTTACAATAGTTATGATATTTGTGATTATTATCATATTGAAACTTGGCAAGGTTTCAAAAAATGGTGGGAGCAACCTAGATGGTGGCAAGAACCAAGAGAAGTTGACTATTATGAATGGTATAAAACTTATAAAATGAAATGAGGTAAGAAAATGGACAATATAAAATTAACAGTAATTATTCCAGTATATAATCAAGAAGAACTAATTTCTCGCGCACTTTATAGTGTGCCAAATAGAAAAGATATAGAAGTAATAGTAGTTAATGATGGTTCTGTTGATAGAACAGAAGAAAAAATAAAAGAATGGCTAGTAGATGAGAGCACAAAAAATCAAAAAGTTTTTATTAACAGAAAAGAAAATAAGGGTGTTTCAACTACTGTTAATGAAGGTTTAGAAAAAGCAAAAGGAGAATACACTGTTTTATTAGGTTCTGATGATTATTTGACAGAAGATTTTGATAAAGTTATTGAACAAGCAACAGGAGAAGATTTAGTTTATTTTGATTTAGAAATAAATTGTGGTGATATTTGGAGAGTTACACCAGCTACAAAAAGTAGTTTGTGTGGTAGTGTAAAACTAATGAGAACCAAATTTATTGAAGGACTTAAAAACGATGAAGGAATGAAATATGGTGAAGACTATTATTTTTATCAAAAACTTTTAAGTCGTAATCCCGTTGAAAAGTTTACTGCTATTGTAGGTAAACATTATAATTTTCCAAGAGAAGGTAGCTTGTCTTGGCAACAAAGAAATAGTAAATAAGTAGGATATAACTCAATTGGTAGAGTTGGGAGTGCACTATTAACAAAACCAGGACCAGTAGTTGAGGGTTCGAGTCCCTCTATCCTATTTTTATATGGAGCTCTGGCGTAAGTGGTCGGCGCGTCGGTCTGAAGAACCGAAGGTTGGGGTTCGATTCCCTGGGGCTCCACCGATTTGAATTAGTTTATTCCGTGAGCCTGGGCTATATGCTGTTAGATAAACCAAACGGAGACAGCTAAACTAATTCTTATACCACGACCTATACGCAGGTCTAACTGCGGTCGAAGCTATCGGAGTGTTTAAGGTAATCGCGCCGAAATGCCAAGAAAACCTTATTAGAATATACGAGTTATCCCAGCGGCACATTTGTTCTCGTAGAAAAATAAGAAAAAGATGAGACGGTGTCGTACCTTATCTCGGTGAAGGCTTGATGGTAAGCCGTGAGCTTTGGGAGCTTAAAGTTGTAGGTTCGACTCCTACCACCGAGACCAGTCTTTTGTATTCACACAATTTAGAGAACAAACCAGAGTCGAGTGCAGAAAGCTCTCTATAATAAAAACACGGTTACGACAATTGCGGTCGTGGCGTATTCCACATTATATGGTCGCTTAGCGTAAGCAAAGAGAACAAAACTTACGCACCTGAAATATGGTTAAGAGTTGGAGATGCACCCAGCCCGTGGCACCGGAGGAAGAAAGATGATGGTAGCACCCAAAGCAGTCAAGTTTTGTGAGGGAGTTCTAGACTGCTACTTGAAATCGAAGAGCCAAAAAGGCCTCTACTCGCTTAGACTTTGTAGGAGCAGAAAGTCCAGTGCATACTAGCCTCCTTGTGAGCCTTATGGTTGACTTGGAGGCTTTTATTTATATTTGATTTTTAGCAGGAATTATGGTATAATATAATTAAAGAAAAATAAAAATAGGAGTTGAATTTATGGACAAGAAGAAAGTTGTTTTTTATTACCCTGATATGTATGTTGGTGGGGTTGAAATGGCAATTTTAAATTTAGCAAAAAGAATTTACAAAGATTATGATTTATATTTCTTTTATAGAAGTATATCCAATTTAGAATTCGCAAAAGAATTAGCAAAATACGGTGTGCCAAGAAATATTAAATTTAGACAACCTATTTTTGAATGTGATGTTTTAGTATATTGTTCATTATGGATGGAGTCAGACGATTATTTATATTTTTTAAAACCAAAAAGAAGAGTATTATGGTGTCATGCTATGATACCACCAAGTGGAAACAGATTTTATCAGTTACCTTTTGTGAGAAAAATGGATGATATAGTTGTAGTTAGTAACGCTGCAAACAGTACTATTCCTAGAGGATTATATACATCAAAAATAAACAAAAAGATACATACAATTTATAATATTGTTAATGTTGAGGAAATTAAACAAAAAGCAGAATTGGAAACTCCTGAACTAAATTTAGCGAGAGACTTAAATATTTCAACTACTGCAAGATTAAGTCATGAAAAAGGTTGGCATAGAGTAAAATTATTATGTGACGAGTTTTCAAAAATGCCAGGCTTAGATTGGAAATGGTATATAATTGGTGAAGGATATTTTCCAGAAGAAGTTGCGCGAGTTCATACTTTATTAGATAGATTTCCGCAAGTAAAATTTTTGGGAAGAAAATTAAATCCATTTCCTATTGTAAAACAAATGGATTATGTAGCTCTATTATCAGATATTGAAAGTTGGGGACTTGTTATTACAAAAGGAAAAATTTTAGGAAAACCTGTAATTGCCAGTGATTTTCCAGCTGCGCATGAGCAAGTAACTAATGATATTAATGGTGTAATTGTTCCTATGGACAATTATAATAGGTATAGGTCTATTGCTTATAGAATAGTTAATAACAAAGACTTATATAAAGAAAGATTAAAAACTTACGATTTTGAAAAAGTAAATCAAGAGTCTGTTAAAGAGTGGAAAAAGATTTTAGATAAAGAAAAAGGAGAATAGTATGTTTAATTTTAGAAAATCTAAAAAAGTTTTTGATGATGATAAAGATATTACAATTACAGATATTTATAGACCAATAAACACAAGGGAAGAAAAAGAAGAAGAAATTAAAAAAAGATTAAATGCTTTAAATGAACTTTCTTTTTTAGGCGCTGAAAGTATAAGAGAAAAAATAGATTTACAAAATCAATTAAAAGGTTTAGATTTTGAAAGTAAATATAGTGAATGGTTTAATGAAAATAAGAAAGCATTAGAAGAATTATTTAAATCATTAGAACAACAATTCGTTGGGGTCGGCGCCAAAATATATGAATTACGATATAATAAGAATGGAGACGGTTTGTTATTTAGAGATTATGTGTTTAATAGAGAATATTTAATAACACTTCTAACAAGATACAACTATATTCTACAAGATATGACCTATTGGGATAGAGATATAAAAAAATCTAAATTAGTTATAAAATATGAAAACTAAATAAAGGAGAAAAAATAATGTATTGTGGTTATGTAACAAGATTAAAAAATGTAAGAAAACATCCAAACGCAGATAGATTAGTTTTAGCTGATGTTTTTGACTCAACAGTTGTTGTTGGTCAAAATTCTAAAGATGGAGATATTGTTATTTATTTTCCAACAGATGGTCAGCTTTCAAAAGAATATTGTGAATACAATAATTTAGTAAGAAAAAAAGATGAAAACGGAAATAATATTGGAGGGTTTTTAGACCCAGACAAAAGAAATATAAAAGCAATAAAATTAAGAGGAGAACGTTCTGATGGTTTAGTTATGCCATTAGAATCATTAGATTATATTAGCAAACATTTAAAAGATACTTTAGTAGTTGGAGACCAAATTACAGTCTTAGATGGACAAGAAATTTGTAAAAAGTATATTCCTAAAACAAAAACTAGAACAGTAGGAAACGCGCCAACTAAAAGACAAAAAAGAAAAGTCAATGAATTCCCTCTTTTTGAAGAACATAGAGATACTGAACAATTAGATTATAATGTTGATAATTTTAAAGCAGGAGAACTTATTACTCTAACATTGAAAATGCACGGAACAAGTGGAAGAACTGCATTCTTGCCTTCTGCTGGTAAAAATAAAATAGAACACTTTATTTTTAAACTATTCCCAAGATATAGATATGTAACTGGAACTAGAAGAGTAGTGTTACAACAATTTGAAACTGACGGTTATTATGGAGATAACGCTTTTCGCGCCAAATATCATCGTTTATTAGAAGGTAAACTTAAAAAAGGCGAAACAATTTACTATGAAATAGTTGGTTGGGTTAATGATACCACACCTATAATGGCACAAGGTAATAACAAAAAAGTAAATGATAAAGAATTTATAAAAACCTATGGAGAAACAACAACTTTCTCTTATGGTTGCAAACAAGGAGAAAATCAGATATATGTATATAGGATGACAATGACTACTCCTGATGGAGAAGTAGTAGAATATCCTTGGTCTTTAGTAAAACGTAGATGTGAAGAAATGGGAATTAATCACGTAATGGAATTGGATAGATTTATTTATACTACAAAAGAAGATTTATATGAGAGAGTAAATAAATGGCTTGATATTCCAGACCCTATTGGGAAAACACACGTTGCTGAAGGAGTGGTTGCTCGTTTAGAAGACAAACCTATTTTTACAGCTTTTAAAAAGAAAGGATTTTACTTTAAAGTTTTAGAAGGTTTAATTAAAGATGAAGCAATCGCGCCAGACCTGGAAGAGAGCCAGGAAGGAGAGTAATATGAATAGTGAGTATTCTTTTGATATAGTTATAGGAAATAAAGAAGAAAGCAAAAGAATAAAAAAGAAAAGTAAAACAAAGGTAATACTAGGAATAGTTTTAACTATTCTAGTATTACTAGGAACTATTATAATAGTGAGGTTGGTTTAAATGAATGAAAAAGAGAAGGATGAATTTAATGATTGGTTAATTGACCGTGAAGATTGTATAAAAGGTTTTGAAACTAAAAAAGAAAAACAAGCTAGAGAAATTATGAATTTAATAAATCAATTAGATATGAACAGTAAAGAAACAACAATTATATTAAATTTCATTCATTCACTTTTAGATTTTTATATAAGGGGTGAAAAGAGTGAATAAATATTGGGCACATTTTAAAACTATAATAAAACATAAAATAGAAGTTGGAAAAGTTTGTTTTAAATTTGGTTTATATTGGCAAGGAATTGTTCATGATTTAAGTAAGTTTTCTATTGCTGAGTTTGCTCCAAGCGCCAAATACTTTCAAGGACATATGTCCCCAATAGATGCAGAAAAAATAGAGAAAGGCTATTCAGCTGCTTGGCTTCATCATAAGGCAAGAAACAAACATCATCAATGGTATTGGATGGATTGGGATAGTAAACAAAATCCAACTCCTTGTAAAATACCAAGAGAATATGTGTATGAAATGATAGCTGATTGGATTGGCGCTGGAAAAGTATATGGTGCTAATAAAGGAGAACCTTGGTCTTGGTCTGAACCTTATGAGTATTATAAAACTCATAATAGAACAAGTGAAAGTGGATTTCCAATTTGGCATTTTACAACACGAGCTATGATAGATTCAATACTTGTTGATTTGAAAGAATATGGATTGCCTTTTGTAGCAAGAAGAATAAAAAAAGATTATTATGGACAAAAGTTTTATGATAATCCAAAAAGCAATGATGGCAGAGAGTTGGCGGCTTGGTTAATAGAATATAACGATTTAGTAAACGAATATTATGAATAAGGAGAGATTTAAATGACAGATTTAGAAAGACAAATTTTAAATTGTACAAAAAATGAAGATTTCTTACAAAACTTACAAAAAACAGTAGAAGAAATACAAAACAATTCAGAGTTTAAAAAAATGGATGTAGCTGATAAAGCAGCGATAATGGCTGTAATTAGTCTTCGCGCAAGTTTGGCGACAGAAGACAAATTAAATCAAGAAACAGAAGTAAAAGCATTATGGAGATTTATAAGATACTTAACGGAAATTCAAATGCCTTTAAGATTTACAGATTTTACTTACTTATTATTCCCAGGCAATGAAAAGTATTTTGCTAATATTCTTACTCCTACTGCATTTAACATAATTCAAAGACAAGCTGCGGCAATGTTAAAAAATGAGAATTATGAAGATGAAGAACACAAAGCGCATTTAGAAAAAATTGTAAATGGACAAATGCCTTATGGTTATTCATTAGAAATGCCAAGTATTAAGGAGGAAGAAGAAGATGAAAAACAAGATTAAAAACTTTTTTGTAAAATTATCAAAAGGAATAGTTGTAGCTTTACCAATTATATTTCTTGTTGTTGTTTTAGTTTTTATGATTATATTTATAACAAAATTCCCTAAAATGGAACAAGAAATTGATTTTCTAAAAGGAAAAATTTATGATTTAGAAAATCATAGTACAAAATTACAAGAAGAATTAGAATTACAAAGAGATGTATTTTCAGCCTATGTTAATGGTCAATTAGTTGAATAGGAGGAATTATATGAAAGTTTTTTATCATAATGATATGGATGGTATTGTTTCAGCTAGAGTTATTCTTAATAAAATGAGAGAAAGAAAAAAAGAATTTTTACAAGAAGATTTTATAAAAATGGATTATAGCAAAAAATTTCCATTGGATATAATTACAACAAATGAAGAAGTTTTTATTGTAGATTATTCTATTAGTCCAGAAGAAATGATTAAGTTGTTAAATAAAACAAAAAGAGTGGTTTGGATAGACCATCATAAATCTGCAATAGAAAAATATAAAGATTTTGAACAAGAAATTTCTGGTCTTCGCGCTAACGGTATAGCTGGATGTGTTTTAACCTATTGGTATTTCAATGGGAGACAAAATGAAACACAAGAATTTCTTACAGATTATCCTAATAATATAAAAAGTCTTTATAGAAAAGAAATTCCTACTTATATAAAATTAGCAGGAGATTGGGATGTATGGGAGCACTTATATGGGGAAGAAACTAGATTATTCACAATTAGTTTTAATGCTAGAATATCTAATCCTTTTGCAGACTACTATTTTGATAAATTCTATGGTAGAGAAGAATTAGGACACTTTATTCAAAGTGGAGAAGCAATGAAAGAATATCGTAATAGTTGGGCAAAAGAATTTATGAATAGATATGGATTTGAAACTAAAATTGGTGGTTTCTCAGCTTTTCTAGCTAATTTAGGGAATGCGAATTCAGAATTCTTTGGAGATTTAATTGATAAATATGATATAATAGGAACATTCTGCTACAATGGAGAAACTTGGACAACAAGTTTATATTCAAATAAAAATTATGTAGACTGCGCTGAAATTTGTTCTTCTTACGGCGGAGGAGGGCATAAGGGCGCCGCAGGATTTGTTTCAAAAGAATTATTATGGAGGTAAAATATGTTAGTTTTGATTTTATTAGGTCTTTTAGCTACTGAATTAGGAGTAGCTGGTGGATGGTTCTGGGGAATATACATAGCTTCTTGGGTATTAAAAGCAATTACTCTTATTGTAGGAATAGTATTCACTATAATCACCAGTGTTGACAAAGACTAAAAATTGTGTTATAATTATATTATAGAAAAAGAGATAAAAAGTCGGGCATAAATTTTCTATGTCCGATTTTGTTATTGGAAAGGAGAAAGCTATGGAAGAAGTTTTAGATTATATAGATAAATTAAAAAATCTTTTTGAAGAAAATTCAACAGTTAGAGCAAGATTATACTTTAATAGAGGTGGTTGTTATAAATTTGCTTGTCTTTTGCAAAAACATTTTCCACAAGGAGAGATAGCTGTAACTAGAGATTTACTTCACGTAGTATTCAAATTTCAAAATAGATTTTATGATGTTGATGGCGAGTTTTTAAAAACAAATGAAATTATAGCTGTCGGCGCTGAAATACCAAATACAGTTTTAAAAATTTTACAATCTTATGACTTTGATTTTGACAAATATGTACCAAAACAAAATTATTTTAAAGTATACGATGAGTTTTCTTATGATGAACAAGAAGAATTTTATGACTTTTGTATGAATTATAATTGCATAGATACTTTAAACGAATTAGAGTGGAGAGAAGTTAAGTAGGATAAACTTGATTAAAAGTAAAAAGTATGATATAATATAATTATAAAGAAAAAAAAGAAAGGGTGATTTGAATGTTAAAAACATTAGAATTGATAGATGGTGTTGAGGAAAAATATATACCTATGTTAAAGAAAGTTAATATAGTTGATTTTACAAAGTGTATATCTGTATTTAGTGGATTACCATTACAAAAAATTCCAAACAAAATGATAAAAGAATATTTATTAACTTGGGCAAAAAACAAATATCGTATATTTCAAATGTTAGGAAATGAACTTTATAAAGATATTAAATTCTCTTATGAAAAAATTGAAGATGATAGAGGTAAAGATTATAGAAGCCTATGGAAAGACTATCCAGAGTACGGACCTTGGTTAAGAATGTTTATGGATTTACCTACAAACAAAATGATGATTAGTTATAGATATGATACTGCTAGAATAGCAGACTACTTTCCAGATTTAAGGATAGAAGGAATGTCTATTACTCACTTCTGTAAAAAATATTTGAAATTTCCAGATGAAGTTGTAACTAGAATAGGAAGAATTTATGAGAACAATAAAGTTGACGCCAACTATACAATTTCAATAGACCCAATAGATATGATGACAGCTTCTGAAAACCCATATGACTGGTGTTCTTGTTACAGATTAGAAACTGATAACACTGAGTCTCACGCAGATGGCTGTATGGCGGCGTTACTTGACAAAAATTCTACAATTACTTATGTTTGGACTTCTGAGGGAAAATTCAAATTATATAATTATGAAATTAAAAATTTAAGATATAAGCGAATGCGCCACTGGGTAAATATGTCAAAAAATTTAACACACATATCATTTAATGAAATATACCCGGGCAAGGATTATCCTGATAATTTTTATAAACAATTAAGAGAACTTTATGAAGAAGTAGTTGCGAATTACAAAGGAGCTACTAATTACTGGGTTACAGCTGGTAGTAGTTGTTATAGAGATTATGCAGAATATGGATATTCTGAATTTGGTAAAAGAGTATTGAAATTAAGAGATTGCAAAGATGAAGATATACCAGTATATACAGAACCAATTCACTGTCCTTGTGGTTGTGGCGATACTTTAAGAGGTTCAGACAGTGATGGTGAATATTTAGGAAACGGATTTACTTGTGAAGGTTGGGAAGAAAGATATTATTGCGAATATTGTGATGATTATTGTGAAACTTCTTGTTGTGCAGAAAACTGTGAGGGATGTACTTATTGGGATGATGCTCATCCAGTATGCGAATTAGATACTTGTGAAGCTTGTGAGTCTTATTGTGGAAATCATTATGTAGATGATGGGGTTGCCCATGCTTGTGAGAGAGCTTGTAGAGATTGCCCTCGTTGGCAAGAGTATAAAGAACTTAATGAAAATGAAGATGAAGATGATACAGACTTGGACTAGCTAAAGGGGTTGGAGCAAATTTATTCTCCAATCCCCACATAGAAGTAAATTATGATTTAGTTGATAGAGAAATTCGTTGGGAAAGATTCTCTGCAATTGCTTCGTCTATTCAAATAGATGACACTATTTTTAAAGCACATTATTTAGGAGATTGGAACAACGAGAATTAGAATAACGCAGTGGATTTGCTTAAAATTTCTAGTAAATTCACTGCGATTTTTTATTTTTCATAAGAGAATATTAAATTAGAATTTTCGTAGCTAAAAATAAATAAATTTGACTTCGCGCCAGATTTATGATATAATATAATTATAAAGAATGAAAGGAAGTGTAAGTATGAGTATAAATTCGGTTTATCTTACAGGAGATATTCACGGTGATATTAGAAGATTATTGAGAATAGATGACGAACAAATGACAAAAGAAGATATTATAATAGTTCTTGGTGATTTTGGAGTTGTTTGGGAAGAAAACTCTAATAGAACTTTAACATTATTAGAATTATTATCTGAAAAGAATTTCACAACAGCTTTTGTTGATGGTAATCACGAGAACTTTAAAGAAATAAAGAAACTTGAAACTATCGTATATTGGAATGGCGGATATGTAGGTGTATTGCCTTTTGGTATAATTCACTTATTAAGAGGAGAAATATATAATTTAGGTGGCAAAAGAGTTGGAGTATGTGGCGGCGCCAACTCAGTAGATAAGGCTTGGAGAAAAGAGAATAGTAGCTGGTGGGCAGAAGAAGAAATAAATGAAGATGATGTAAAGAATTTTAAAGCTAATTTAAATAATGGAAATTATAGAGAAAATAAAATAGATATAATGCTTTCTCATGATGCACCAGCAAATATAATTCCAGTGGTGAAACTTTATTCTGGTATAAATGATGGCGCGATTAGTAATTCACAAAAACAACTTGATAAAATAGACCAAATGGCAGATATAAGCAAGTGGTACTTTGGTCATTGGCATATTGATACGGTTATAAATGAAAAATTTACTTGTTTATACAAATCAATTATAAAAATAATATAAAGGAGGTTGTCTTATGTTATTGTCAGATTTTATAAAAGAGTTGGTCAATATAGCTACTGATGTTGGCGAGTGTGAAGTATATGTAACAACTGAGAAAGAAACACAAATGTATAATACCGTTTTATTACACTATTTACCTTTTAAAGATAAGAATGTTTTAAGAATAGAGGGAATAACAGGTGATAAAAATGGCGCTAGTAGCAATTAGTTGGATTTTAATTTTAGCAATAATTATGAATTATCTTTCCGAATTTAGAAATGAGAAATTCATAAATTATTCTTTTTACATAGTTATAATACTTTTAATAATAGCAAATTTTTTAGGAGGTTAGTAGTATGTGGTATTGTATTATATCAATTTTAATTGTGGTAGTAGTATTTCTTCTTGCATCAAAGTTTACCTATGATGAAGATTTAATATTTGGCATAACAACAGTAACAATAATATTTTTATTTTTTATTCCTATGATAAATTATGCAATAGGACGTTATACAGTAGATGAAGAACATAAGTTGTATAATATAACTGGATTAGAATTGCAGAGTCAAGAAAATAGTAGCTTCTATGGTAGTTTTGTACTAGGTTGTGGCACAATCGCTGGACAAACATCACAACAATTGCAATATGTGTTCTTCTCAAATGAAGAGTATGGTAAACAATTACAAACTTTGCCTTTTAACGGAACATATTTGAAAGAAACAGATGACGAAACGCCGCAGGTTATTGAATTAAGAACTGTTATAAAGAAAAAAGTTACAATAATAGATGAGTTGTGGGGTAAAAACGAAGATTACGAAGTTGGTTTAGAAAAAACAAAATATATATTAGTAGTACCAACAAACACAATAAAAATAGATTATAATGTAGAAATTTAAGAGAGGGCTTTAAGCCCTCTTTACTCTATTTACTAGACTTCTTATTCCTTTTGTTAGAACCTTGATTTTCTTTTTCAGCTTTTTCTTCAGCTTCTTCTTCAATCTTCTCATCTCTGTCCTCATCATCGTAATACATATAGAGCCTCCTTACAAATAAAATTAAAGGCTTTTCGCCTTCAAAAATAATGTAAAATCAAAAGGAAGAAAATGTAAAAAACTTATTTAGTAATTTTTGCCAAATTTGTACTGGACTTTTAATTCATATTATGATATAATTATATTATGAAGGAGGTAAGATATATGGTAAAAGTTGGAATAGCGCTAATAGGAATTGGATTGCTAATATTTTTTATTTATGGGGATAAAACAAAAGAAGTTAAGTTTTCTTGGAAACTAATTTTGTCAATCTTACTAATGTTTTTAATAATTTTATAAGGTGCCGCCACACCTTTATTTTTTTGACTTAAAATACAAATTGTGTTATAATAATATTAGAAAAAGAAAAGAGAAAGGTTGTGGTTATAAATGGAAATTAGAAAAATAAATAAAACAGTAGACGAAATATTGAAAGGTGCAGAATATATAGGCTGCGGTGCTAGTAAAGAAGCATATGTTAAAGACGGAATAGTTTATAAAATACCAAGAGGAAGATACCTAATAGAAAGAAACGAATTAAATCTTCGTTTTCCAGATTTTATGGACGACGTAAATGACTTTTTAGGAGAAATTTATGAAGAGGAAGAAGCTTTAGTATGGCCTATTGGTCAATTTGCTATTGAACTAATTATTTGGGAAGCTATTCAAAGTTTGGAAAGAAAAGGACTAAACATAGATTGTTTTGCTAAAATAAAAGATTATTATTTTGACGCCAACGGTGTAATTGTAATTGAGCAAGAACTTACAGAAGAAATGGGAGATTTTGAAGAGGATGAGTTTGATGAATTGTGGAGCGACTTTCAAACAGAGTTAAAGGCGCTAGAACCAATATTAGAAGAAGAATATAATGTTGTTCTTCGTGACGTTAGAAGTGGAAACTGCGGTTTTAAGGACGGAAGAATTAAGTTGTTTGACTTTGGAATTTCAATTACAACTCAACTAGATAGTTATGGTAGTTATTCTGACTACGAAGATATGTATTAAAAGAGTTGGTGCTTTTCGCGCCAACTTTTTTAAAAATTTTTTGTTTCGGGGAGAAAATTTTTGAGTTACAACCAAAGTTTGTTACTATTATTATAAATAAGAAATAATACTATATATAATATTATATATAATATAATATAATATAATAATAT
>CAMMLF010000034.1 GCA_946497585.1 uncultured Clostridium sp. | reverse complement strand
CAAATCCTACAAAGGTGTAGAGAATTTTGCGACTTGGGTGGCTCAAGAGAAGGGTTCCACAAATGGGTGAAAGCCCAGAGAAAAGAGATGCTCGAGGTACAAAACACATAAGACATCTCAACGATCAAAAAAGGTAAGACCTTTCCTCTTGCAAAAAGCAGTGCAATTTGCAAGAGGTTTATTTTTATTTTTAGGATATAATTTTGTAAACTAAATTAATTGTGGAGAAAAAATAATAAAAGAGTTTAAAATAAATAATAAAAATATACAAATCCATTACAAAGATACTGAATTAAAAGAATTACCAGTTGTAGTTTTAAATACTTTTGGAAACGAAGGAGAAGCGGTACATAAGAAATGTATAGAGATTAAATGCAAAGAATTTATACACGTATCAATATCAAATTTAGATTGGAATAATGATATGACACCTTGGTATGCACCTAAACTAAATATGAAGAAAATGAAGGAAATCATTTTCAAGATGTAGATTTAAGAATGGCAAAAGGAACTAAATGGATTTTGGAATAGAACGAGTTTTGAAATCTTATATAAAAATTGGAACGATTCACATTTAGTGAAGAAAATGTGGATAAAGATACCGGAAAAAAAGAATATTTAATGGAATGGAAAAAGTAAAAAAGAAAGGAAAATAAAAATGGACGAAATAGTATTTGTAACACATAATAAAGGAAAAATAGCATCAGCAAATAGAAAATTAAAAGACGTAAATTTTAAAGTATTTGAATATGAATTAGACGAACCAAGAAGTGATGATATAAAATACATATCAAAGTACAAAGTTATGGAAGCATATAAGTTAGTAAACAAACCATGCATATCAATGGACACTGGATTTTGGATAGACGAATTAGGCGGATTTCCAAAAGCATTTGTAAACTTTGCATTAGACACAATAGGCATAGATGGAATATTAAAATTAATGGAAGGAAAAACAAATAGAGAGTGTAAATTCACTGAATGTTTGTCTTATTTTGATGGAAATAAATTATATCAATTCATGGGAGAACATGATGGCACATTATCTGAAAAAGTTTTAGGTAATGATACTAAAAAGAAGTGGTCTGATTTATGGTATATTTATAAGCCTTACGGATATGATAAAACACTTGCACAAATGACAGATGAAGAAAGAGAAAATAGAGTAAAATATAAATCAGTTGATTCACTAGAAGAATTTGCAAAATGGTACAAGAATAAATAAAATTAAGGTGATAATTATGAAAAATCCAATGAAATATGGAAAGGCAAAAGGAATAGTTTTAGTGCAAAAATATTTACCACAAATAAATCCATTTAAAAGAATAGACATTATAAGTACGATGGACGAATGGAATGATGTCAAAGATAAGTATGGAGAGTTTGTTGCATCTAGAGTAGATATGCCAATAGGGGAAGCAAAGAAAAATGTAGTAAAAGGCACAAGCGGTCTTCCAAAAAGCATACCTGGTTTGATAGAAAAAGTAAATGAGCAAAGTAGCAATGGAGTTGTATTAGTTATGGAGACCAAAAAACAGGCAGTACCTAGGTACGAATATGATGGAGGTTTCAATATTTCATTCAATACAGGAGAAAATATAATTATTGAAATTGTAGGAAAAAGTTTTGATGGACATGAACTAACACAAGGACTAGCAGTACATGAGCGATACCAAATTCCTTGGGATGCAGTTTTGTTTATGAGAGATAGGAGAGATTTATTAAAAAGTAGGGCAGTAGCAAAATTCTGTGTTACTCCAGAAAATTATGCAAAACAGAGAAAAGAAAGAGTAAAATTTTTAAGAGATGTATGTCATTATGATATTGATAAAATAGAAGAAAATGTACCAAAACAATATCAACTGGTTGATAATAATATTATTAAAAGCATATTGGACGATGTTATTTTAGAACTTATGAAAAAGCAAGATATGTTAAGACAAGATGGATTAAGAAGATTTGGAATACAAGGAAATTTAATAGAAGAAAGAGTAGAACCATGGGAAATATTTAGAGCCGAAAGATGGCTTTCAAAAGATGTTGATATGGAAAGGTAGAGAGATTATGGACTATGTTAGATTACCATTAGAAGGAACTAAAAACACAAGAGATTTAGGTGAATATCCCACAAAAGATAATAAAGTAACAAAATTTCATACTTTTATTAGAAGTGATAGACTTACTAACATAACAGATAAAGACAACGAATTTTGAAAAACTATGAAATTACAGACATAATTGATTTAAGAGGAAATACAACGATTCAATCTACCTTTGTTAGTGATGATAATATAAATAGAGAATATTTTAAATTCCATTATATTCCCTTATCTACTTCTGAATATGAGCAATATGCAAATGCTGAAAAAGATAAAGAAAACTTTAATCATGGAGTAGGATATACATATGTGTTAGAAAACAAATCAAGAATAAAAGAAATCTTTGATATACTTGCACAGAGAAAAGGAGGAGTATTATTCCATTGTACAGCGGGTAAGGATAGAACAGGAATAATATCTGCACTCATTCTTGGACTTTGCAATGCCTACATAAAAGATATTATTGCAAATTATGAAGTTACTAATACCTATTTAGCAGATACTGATATTATAGAAAAATATTCAGAAAATCTAAAAAAGTCTTCTCCTAAGTTTATAATAACATTCATAGAAAATTTACTTAAAAAATATGATTCTTTTGAGGACTATATTTTAAGTTGCAATGTTCCAAAAGAAAATATAGAAAAAATAAGAAAGAAGTTATGCGGATAAAAATACTATCTCCTAATAGGAGACAGTATTTTTTATGTAAGTAAAATTATTCTTCATATCCAAACTTTTTCATTCTATCATTTTCGTTAGTAGATAAATCTCTTATCCACTGAGCTAAACCAGTATAGTCAACATTTCTTAAAAATTCAAAATATTTGACTTTATCATCTTTTTCAATTACAGCAGGAGCCAAATTGTTTTTAATCAATTCATAATTTATTAGTAGCCTACCAGTCCTACCATTACCATCTTCAAAAGGATGTATCCTCTCAAAATCAATATGATATTTGGAAACTTTTGAAAAAATATCATCTGTATTATGATTGTGATTATATACAAAATAATTCATTAAATTAGGTATTTTTGCAGGCTCTGGAGGAATATGCTCACTACCTCTTATAAAAACTTGCACTTTCCTATAGCCTTCGGTATCTTTAATATTTCTGTTAATAGTCTCATTTAACTTCTTGATAAATCTTTCATCAAATGGTTCTTGACTTTTTAAATTACTGAAAACTAGCTCTAAAGCATTTTTATGATTTATAGCTTCATATATTTCTCTTGGTTCTTTACCTTCTATTTTAAAACTATTATCATTATATAAAATTGCGTAAGTTTCAGCATATGTTAAAGTACTTCCTTCAATTGCATTTGAATGATATGTACTTCTTGTAAATAAATCTTCTATGTAATCCTTATTATTTAAAATAAATTCTAAAACAGTCATAAATTTTCTCCTTTATTTACAGTAATATTTTAACATAATATTATTTTTAGGTCAAACAAATCTTAAATTTATCGAATAACAATAAAAATATATTGACAAACAAAAATATATATTGTATACTATACGAAGTTAAGGCAGAAAGAGTTGAAAAAAATTACACGCTTTCAACCAGATTTATGCCTTTAGAAAGGAATAAAATTAAATATGAAAATATTAGGTGAAAAAAGTTTATCGTCAAAAGTAATAGTAGGGCTAAAAATACTATTTGCAGTAATAAGTATTTTAACATTAATTGTGCTTAGTATAATAGCAAAAATAATAGGGCATATTGCAATGCAAGAAAGTTTATTAAGCAATATATTTGACCTTTCATTTTATATTGTAATTATGATTACAGGGCTAATAGCACTTTTAATAGTTTATCAATTCATAAAAATATTTAAAAACTTAAAAAATAATACTATATTTTCTCAAAGCAATGTAAAAAGTTTAAATGTAATTAGCAATAATTGTTTTGCGATAGCCATTTGCTATTTTATAATAGTCTTATTGGCGATTTGCATAATTATAAAAATAGAAGGAATATTTATAAATTATGTACTATATTTTTCGATAATGTTAATGCTCATATTTATGGTTGCAGGAGTGGGCATAAAAGTGCTTAATGAAATATATAAAAAAGCGATTGAGTATAAAGAAGAAAATGATTTTACAATTTAAATTTAGTAAAAAATTTAATGATTACTAAAAATAAAGGTTTATAGGCAACCTTTAAAAACCTAAATATTTATACAAGGAATGAAATAAAAATGCCAATTATAGTAAATGTGGATGTAATGTTAGCAAAAAGAAAAATGTCATCAGGTGAACTTGCGGAGAAAATAGGCATAACTCCAGCAAATTTATCTATATTAAAAAACAACAAAGCTAAAGCCATAAGATTTTCAACACTTGAGAAAATTTGCGAAGTTTTAGACTGCAAGCCAGGAGATATATTAGATTACGAAAAATAGTTGAAATAAATGAATTAAATTAGAAAAGACTAAAAAATGATTTTAGGTTATGAAAAAATTTTTAAATATAAATTTGACCCTTACGCAGGCAGAGCAATAGCGGGGCATGGAAGGAATAAGATGAATTATGGAGATTGTAGGAAGCATTATTATATCAATAATGCAATCGATTTTATTCTATGGCAAAAGCATAGGAATATCACTGATATTATTTGAAATAATATTAAACTCAGTCATATTATTTATTTTACATAGAAAAAACAAAGTCAAAAACAAAAATGGGTTATTACTATTAATACCAATAGTTTTATTAAGTAGCACATTTGCAATATTTGCAAATAAAACATTTTATCTTGCAAATATCTGTATAATTTTAATATTAAATTTACTTATGTATGCAATTTTAATAAATAAAAAAGGATATTTTAAAAATTATTTGCACAATACATTAGAACTAGTTCAAAATACTTTTAAAGGTTATAGAGAAGGAATATATTTAACACAAAATGAAGTAAAATATTATGCATCAGGAAGTAATAAAATAGAAAAAGCAAATGTAAAAAAGATTGCAAAATCAAGTTTAATAGTTATATTAATATTGACAGTAGTACTAATATTACTAATATCGGCAGATAGTGTTTTTGCTAGTCTTTTTTCAGGAATAACTAGATTATTTGGACACATAAATATTATAGGAACGTTTAGCTTTTTATTCAGATTAGCAATTATAATTGCAGTTTATGTATTATCATTGAGTTTTATATTAAAACTTCAAAAAAATAAGGAAGTAGAGCAAAAGCAAACTACAGTAACTAATAGCAAAGACTCATTTACAATAAAACTATTATTAATTACATTAAATATTGTATATTTAATATTTTGCTATATCCAATTACAATCATTATTTGCAAGAATACAAGTGTTTGAATCATATGATTATGCAAGTTATGCAAGAAGCGGATTTTTCCAACTAATGTTTGTGTCACTTATTAATTTTGTTATTATTTTAGTATCAAATAAATATAACGAAAAAATTATTAAAAGGCTAAGTACGTTATTAGTTGTATTTACAACAATAATAGCAATATCTTCGATGTATAGAATGCATATGTATGAAATGGAATATGGACTAACATATTTAAGAATTTTTGTTTATTTTATATTAATTACAGAAATTTTATCATTTATACCAATAATAATATACATATATAATAGAAAATTTGATGTAATAAAATGGTGCTTTGTAATATGTATTTCTATGTATTGCATAGCAAATTACATGAATATAGAGGAAATAATTGTAAACAAAAATCTTAATAGAACAACAGATAGAGAAATAGATTATGCATATATTTATCGTATTAGTAGTGAAGACAGCTATAATGTTTTAAAAGAAAGACTGGAAAAAGAGAATATTTCACAGGACGAAAGGGCAGACATTTTGAGCATTATATTAAAATTAGCAAATAATGCTGAAAACTTAAGTTGGCAAGAATCAAATATATCTAAAAATAAATTTTTGATGGAAGATATAGATGCTCAAGAATTAAGTTCAGAGTTAGAAAGAGCAAGATATGAAGCACTTTATGATGAATATAAGGATTATTAAAAATAAAAAGGCATATACAAATAAAAATGTATATGCCTTTAATGTGTGATTTAAGTACGATAAAATGCCAAAAAAGAGGTTAAAGTGTTATCTTTTACTAGATAATTTTTTCTTAAAATATTCCTTTTCAAGAGCATACTTTTTCTTCAAAAGCCTTTCATACATGCCATCTTCACAGTTAGACAATGCAATACTTACTTCTTCAAGATTATATTTAATCTTAGTCAATTCCAAAACGTTTTTGTGATATTCAAGTTCAGTCAAATAAGAAATTTTGGCATTTTCTATTTGCTCTTCTGTAACTTTAGACCTTTTCCTAGTCCCATTTAAAGCTAAAGAACCCGTGTAAAAGCAATAAGGAAAAGTAAAAATTTTAGTAAATCCATTAGTAAAATCTACTATTATGTTTTTCTCAATAAAATAACTCAAATTACCTTTTTCAAAAGAAGGAGAACTTACAGACAGATTTCTAACGCCTAATACATATAACTTATTCGCTATTATATCAAGATTTTGCACTAAAGTTTCTAATTCACAAACTAAAATAGTAGTAGAATTGATTTTCCTTCTTAAATGGCATAAACGTTCAAACCTAGGATAGATGACATCTTTTTCAGTGATATAATCTAAAGATAATTTTATATCATATATATCAGAAACTTTAATAAATTCAAAAGATGAAGAACTTTTTACTCTAATCCACAAATCTTTATTTATATATAACTTGTTTAAGATTTTAGTCTTAAATTTTCTTTCTTTGCAAAAAATTATAACTTCCTTATTTAAAAATAAATCAATAAAAGGCTCTTGCAAATTCTTAAATTTCAAATCTTCAATTTGTTTAATAGCAAAATTAATATTTTTTGTGTTTGATTTTGTTTGAGTACCAATAGAATTCGAAGTTTTTGGATTATTTTTATGTAATTGTTTTTCTATTTTTTCCTTCTCATCAATCAAACAATCTATTTCACTATCATTTTTTACGTTAGTTAATTTAAAATTTATTTCTTCTAATCTCATTTGAGGCCTTATATTTAAAAGCCACTTCTCTAATTTATCTTTTTCAGGATTTAGATTTAATAAATAATTCTCGATTTCACGATTAGAAATCTGTCCACAACTATCTTGACTAGTAAGTTTTATTAAATTATTTTCAAAGCAATCTGGGAAAGCAAAACATTCACTTTCTCCATTATCAAAATCAACAATAATAGTATCAGAAATAAAAAGTGAAATTTTTCCGCTACCTAAAGTGGAATGAACAATATTTCGATTTTTTAAATCATAAACATTGAAATGCTCAGCAATATATTTAATATTTTTATTGATAGTTATAATTTCATTCAGCCTAATAATATATTTATAATATTTTTTCTTTAAAAGAAATAAATTAGTTTTTTCTTCTCTATTAGTAATGTTATTCACAGTTTGAGAATCTAAAATTTTAATATCATAAATGTCTGAAGAATTTATGAAACTGACAGAATTATTTTCGATAATTCTAAGCCATATTTCATTATTGGTTTTAAACTTGTTTAGAATTTTGGCTGTTATATCAGCACCATTTATATAAATAGTAACATCCTTCTTTAAATAAAAATTTGCCAAAGCTTCACTCAAAGCTAAGTTTTGAAAAGAATACTTATCGGCCTGTGGATTTTTACTTAAAACAAAATCATATATATCATCAAAACTAAACTTAAGTAATTCTCCATTAAGCGTTATCGCAGTAAAATATGCATTATTAAACATTATTTCCATATCCAAAAGTTTTGCAGTTACTTTTTTATTAAAATAATTTATAACAATTACTTTATTTATATAATCAGCAATATTATCAATTATATTTTTTTTAGTAGTAGATAAAAAATATTTCCTAGTTGGAATAAATTTTTCAGGGACAGGATATGTAGTAATTAAAAAATTGAATGTTCTATCAAAAATATATAAATTGTCCTCAAAAACAATAAGATTGTTGTTTTTGGCATTTTTTCCATAAAGATATTTATAAAAGTCACCAAAATAGCAGTCCATACTATGGCCAACTTTTTTAATGTGCTTTAATTTTGAATCAATATCTCCAATATTTTGAATTCTACTGTGATATCTGTCAACACCGTGTTTAGTTGATAGTTTAGTGCTCTTTTTTGTTTTTTTCATATTATTCTCTCTTCAAGTTGATTTTTATGATATAATGATAGCATAGGAAGCTGGAATATGCAAATGTATAAATAGATTAATTGCAAAAAGTCAAGAAAAAATAAAATAGCTAAAGGAGAAAATAAGAAAATGAATCAACGTATTTTTACAGGAAATTATGATGAATGTAAAAGAGGAAACTTAATTTCTATTTCTGGTGATAGAGGCAAAAGTGTAGGTTTTGTGGGTAAAGCAATTCCTCAGCTGGCTCCTAAACGTGTCTTTTGGAATATATGGCATAGTAATATGGGAAAAATATCTAGCGAAGCAAATGACAGATATTATATTCAAGAATATTATAGACAAGTTTTATCAAAAGTAAATATAGAAGAACTTCTAAGAGGAGAAAAAGATCCAATACTTCTTTGTTATGAAAAAGGACAAGATTTTTGCCATAGACATATTCTGGCGGAATACATAGAAATGCTATATGGAATTAAAGTAAGAGATATTAAAGTCGATAAAAATTTGAATATTGAAGAAAACAAAAGACCAGAATATATAAGAAGAATGTTAGAGAGTGTTATTGAGAAAGAGAACGAGAGATAAATAAAACTTAAATAGTAACAGAGAGGTAAAAATGATTAAGAATAAATATAAAAATATAGAATTAACTGACAATATAAAAGAAGCAAAGTTCATTACTCATTCTGGAAAATTTCACGTTGATGATGTCATGTCAACAATATTTTTAAGCAAAATTTTTGACAAAGTGGTACTAATTAGAGTTCCATCTATAGATAATAAAAACATTACTAATAAGATTGTATATGATATAGGTGGAGGAGAGTTTGATCATCATCAAAAAAATAGGAATGGACAAAGAGATAATGGAATATATTATTCGTCAATAGGACTATTGTGGAGAAAGTATGGAAAAGAATATTTGAAAAAAATCAAAGTAAAAAATATAGATAAAACTTTTGAATATATAGATTTAGAATTAATACAATATCTTGATGCAGCAGATAATATGCAAACAGAATATGTGGAAAATAAAATATTACCAGATTTCATTAAGTTATGCAATCCTGAATGGAATGAAAGAATAGAAGAGAATAAAGCTTTTATTAAAGCATTAAAATTAGCAGATGAATTTTGGAAAGTTTATATAAAACATACTATTGCAGTAGTAGAGGCTACAGAAATTGTTTTGAAAAAAATAGAAGAGTGCAAAGATTGTTATTTAATATTGGATAGAGAAATGCCATATAAAAGAGCCATTAGTATTGCTAAAAGAAATGATATAAAATACATAATATTTAAGTCAAAAAGGGAGGGGTATGACATTAGAACATTAAGTGATTCTTGTAGCTTCAAAGATGAAATATCTAAAGCTGAAGACATTGAAGAAGATAGAAAAGCTTCTGGTATCAAAGAATTAATATACGTAGATGTTCATGGAAAATTATGTTGTACAAAAACTTTAGAAAGTGCAATTCAAATTGTAAAATATAATGAAAGTATTTAAATTAGAAGATATAATTTGGAAACATTAATTTAACCACATATGCATTTCAAGCACCAGAGTTTTACAAAAAATGTGGATTTAATGCAAATTAAATATAAGTTGAAGGGTTGATATTTATGCGTTTTGAATTATCAAAAGTACAAGAAAAAGACAAGGATATGATTTTTAATTTAATGCAATTATATACTTATGAGTTAAGTTTTTATGGAGATGAAACAACACATTTTGAATCACAGGAAAATGGACTATATAAAATAAGTAAATACATAAACTTGTATTGGTTAGAAGAAGAAAGACATCCATACATTTTAAAATGTGATGGTAAAATAGCAGGTTTTGTTTTAGAAAGATTTAACGAAGATGGAATGAATGAAATAGCAGAATTTTTTGTTTTAAATAAATATAGAAAGCACGGAGCAGGAACGTTCATGGCAAATGAAATGTTTAAAAAATATAAAGGAAAATGGGAAATAAGAACTTTGCTAAGAAACAAACAAGCACAAGAATTCTGGAGAAAAGTTGTTAAATCTGCTAGTAATGGAAACTATGAAGAAGGTTTTATAAGAGATAATACTAGATATGCATTTTATTTTGAAAATTAAAAAAATAGAAAAAGACATATACTAGAAATGTATATGTCTTAAAAAATGGTCGAGGTGACTACCTCGGAAAAACATATATCTATTGCAATTACTGCATTTCAAGCTTTAAACTTATTCTTGAAATTCGACTTTGAAATTTTTTCTTATTTTTTTATCTTTACAAATTTTAAATTTCTCTTTAAATCTCACTTATTCCATCTGTTACATAATTAATATATTTTTCTTTCTCTTTTCTTTGATAAAAGTTAAATACTTTACCATATTCATTAATGGTAGTTTGAATATCATGATGTCCCATTAAGGTTTGAAGTACAGGAAGAGAAATACCTGCTTCAATACATCTTGTTGCAAAGGTATGTCTTAATCTATGAGAACTAAATTGTTTCCAATAGCTTAAACCAATTTCTTTTGCAATTCTTTTTAAATAACTATTTACACTACTTTCTAAAATAAGTGAGCCATTATCTTGACAGAATAATAAACTTTCATTGTTATCATCGTTTGCTTTAGCTATTTCTAGAGCTTCAATAACATTATTCTTAAAAATATCATTAATCTGTACAAGTCTTGCACCATCTTTTGTTTGAGATAAAGAAGAATCATGTATGTAAGGTTTATGATTTTCATCATGTGTTAATATTTTACTAACATGAATTATATTACTATGTAAATCAACATCAGAGATGTTTAAAGCAATAGTTTCTCCTAATCTCATTCCAGTGTACAATTCAATTAAGACAAGATTTCTATATGGATGAGAGTGATTCATTAAATATTGTTTAAATCTTTTTTCTTCATCAAATGTCATTGGATTTACTTGTTTTGTAGCAATTTTACTTTGAGTTTTTTCAATTTTATTAAATCCTCTAAAAAAGTTCTTTTTGATATAATCATTTTCTTCAGCATAATCATAAATCCTTGCAAGCATTCCATAATCTTTTTTTATTATAGAATTAGATTTATCTCGCTCATCTTCCAAAAAGTCTTCAATATGCTCTCTTTTAACTTTTTCAATAGGAATATTAGAAAACTCATAAGATTTTAACCTTTTTAAAGTGCTCATATTAGTTCTATATGCATTTGTACCAATTTTACCTCTTGATTTTTTTATCTCTTCCATTTGATAGCCTAAACTATAAATTGTAACCATTGATTTCTCTATAATATTTCTAGGAAGACCATTTCTTTTTACTTCATCTTTAAATTGATAAAGTCTATATAAAGCCTCATCTTCTGTTTTACCAGAAAAAGTTTTTTTAATCTCTTTTCCTGTTTGAGGACTTCTTCCTAAATTTAATATTGCTTTACTACAATAAGAAATATAATAAATATCACAATGTTCACTATCAGTACAATTTTTACATATAGAGCATTTAGTAAGTTTTTTTCTGTTGCTACAAATTGACCTATCTTTGCATTTTTTACAAGTTGGACAGATAGGTATAGAATTTACTTTCTTCTTTGTTTTCACTGGATAAGTTCCAACTGTAATTCCTTTTGAGTGTTGCATTTTTCCTCCTTACTTTAGAAGGAACTCCCTTGCAAAAACTCTTTGTACCTAATAAAATTATATTATTTTATCGTGATATATAAGGGTGTTCCTGTAAATAGTTAGTTCTTAAAAAGTTTTTATTAAAACATTTCTTCACTTTGGTTGTTTAAAGTATGTTTTTCACTTAAAAATTTTTCTAAACAATCAGCTTTTACCCAAAAGGCTCTACCAATTTTTATGCTAGGAAAATCTTTTGAATTGAATAATTCTAAACATTTAGCATTACCTAAATGAAGAAGCTTTCTAACATCTTCTGGTGAATACATAACTATATTATCAAGTTTTTCCATAATCACACCTCCTCTAACTTGTTACTTTTATAAGTACTTTTTCAAAATGTTTAAGTTAAATTCTATGTGATATATGCACCCTGTGAGTCAGAATTTAACATAACATTTTAATGTTGTCAATGGATATTTTGAAATTTTCTTCTACATATAACAGCACTTAAAATTTGAAAAAGGATACATTTATTATTAAATTTTTTCCTCTTCTATAAATAAACAGCACTTTAAAATTCTAAAACCGGGACAAGTATTTTAAATTTTTAAAAAAATTTTTAAATATAAAAGTTAAACGAAATTAAAAATACTAAAATAAAAGTAAAAAGAGTTCATTTTTAGAAACAAATTAAGAGAATAAATTTGTACTTTTACAGACTAATAAAACAATTTATATAGAATAAAATTGGAACAAATAAATTACTTATTAAAAATTAATTGGTAAATTATTTTGGAAATTATTAGGTATAAAAAGAACTTTTTTTGTACTCAAATTTCTACTTTTTAAAAGACCTAAAATTTATGAAAAAATGAATTTTTTGTCTTAGCAAGCACTGAATCTGTTCACACGGATTCTATTCAATGGGATAAAATCCCAAACCCTGAGTGCAAAAATTTTTGTAGCTTAATTGGCAAAAATCTATTTATAAATTTAGAAAAAAATGTTAAAATGACTATGATAATTTAAGATAGAAAATAAATATTTAGCATGCATTAATTTTATAAAGTGTATTGCTATAAACAAATAATATTGTGAAATATTTTTAGTTGAAAGTGAGATGATACATATTGAAAAATTTGATTATTTTTAAGAAAATAACTAATGAAAATTTAGAACTGGCTTGTAAAATTCAGAATGAAATATTTCCGGAAGAAGATGCTAGAAAGAATTTTATAGAGCAAATAAATAATGATCCTTATAGAAAGGAAATGGATTATTATATTATTTATAAAAATGACATTGCTGTTGGAGTTACAGGTATATATTCATATCACGAATATCCTGAAACGGCGTGGCTAGGATGGTTTGGTATATTAGAAAAATATAGACATAATGGAATAGGTGGAATTACTTTAGATAAGACAATAGAATTAGCTAAAAAGAAAGGATATACAAATTTTAGATTATATACAGACGAATTTGCTAAAGATGCTCATAGATTATATGAATCTAGAGGATTAGAAAAAGAATTATATGACAATCCTGATGACAAAGATAATTTTATTGATGCAAAAATATTTATTTATTCAAAAAGTTTAGACAATAAACCAGTAGAAAAATGGAATAACAAAATGTTAGGACTAAAAGAACAATCTAATAAAGAACATAATTAAAATACAAATTATATGATTAAGGAGTTTTAATTAATTTTTTTTATAAAATATATTTATAGGAGAAAGATATGATTGAAATAGAATATAAAGAGAAGCTAGATGAAGAAATTTATACAATGATAGATGTAGAATTTAATAAATTCGCTACAAAAAATGGAGTTGTTTGCAATTATAAATCATTTGCTTTTGTTGCTAAAGAAGATAATAAAATTATCGGAATAATAACAGGAAATTCATATTATAAAGAAGTTCATATAAGTGATTTAATTGTATTAGA
>CAMMLF010000033.1 GCA_946497585.1 uncultured Clostridium sp. | reverse complement strand
CGTCCCAAAAGTAAAAATTATACAGTCTCCCTTTTAAAAACAATATTTGAGCAATCTTTTTCATCCAATTGTGATGTACCTTCTGTTATTATATCTCCTACCGGCAATTCCAAACTCACTGTTCCTCTATAAGTTGCAATATTAGTATCTATAACTAAATCAAATGATATGTTATATTTTAAATCCTCTAAATTAACATTTGTTTTAGTAAGTAATGTTCCATTATGAGAAATTTCAGCATCATCATTAGAAACATATTCGCCAACCTCTGTATTTGCAGCTCTAAAAAGTATATTTCCACCTTGACTAGATACCTCTAATGTTTTTGTATTACTACTTTCAGCTCCGTCATATGTAAGAGACCTATTTATTAAATATGTATCATCATACGAAAACAAACTACCTTCTGTGCTACTTGGCATATATACCCTAGTATTGCCTACATTTGGAGTATCAAATGAAAAGTTTTCTATAGTAACACTTCCTATGTATGCATTTTTATCATAGTCTTCATTTTTTTCTATATGCAAATATATATCATTATATTGCATAATATCCAAATTCCATTTGTAATTATCTGGGTTCTCTGCTTTTGTAACACCTTCCGCACTACTTACAACAATTATTTCAGATAAATTAAATGGCATATTTGTTTCGCCTTCTTGACTATACTTTAGCATTATAGTTATTGCTATCACAAATGCAATAATTATAAATGCAAGAGTTATGGCCAGCTTTAACTTTTCCTTTTTATCTTTTTCCATTATAATAATTTCATCCTTTCGCTTTTATATAGCATTCCTTGTTTTATACCCAAAACGACCTATTTAAAAGCATAATTTTTTACATCCTTATATAAGTGGCGAAGAGAGTGGGATTCGAACCCACGAGCCACTAAATGTGACCTCCTGCTTTCGAGGCAGTTCCGTTATGACCACTTCGGTATCTCTTCTAATTTTTATATGTTATTATTTTTTAAACATGAATTTTAGAATATATTAGTTTTTATTATTTTTAATTTCACGAAGTTCTTTGAAAAAATCTTTTAATATTTTTTCGCATTCTTCTTTACAAACTCCATATTCCATATCCACATTATGATTAAATTTGTAGTCTTTCAATAAATTTAATACTGAACCACAGCTTCCCGTTTTTTCGTCCATAGCTCCAATATATACTTTGCGAATTCTTGATTGAATTAATGCACCTGCACACATACTACATGGTTCTAAAGTCACATACATATCACAATCATATAATCGCCAGTTTTTTAATTTTTTACTTGCTCTTCGAATAGCTAATATTTCTGCATGTTTTGTTGCATCCTGCTTTTTTTCTTTTTCATTATATGCTTTAGCAATAACTTTTCCATCTTTAACAATTATAGCTCCTACTGGAATTTCCAATTCATCATATGCCTTTTGAGCTTCTTTTAGTGCTAATTTCATATAATCTTCTTTATTCACTTGTTCTGTTCCTTTCTAAATTAGCTAATTAATTGCAAATTTTAATTTTAAAAGACATTAATTATAATAACATATATTTAATATTGTTGCAAGTTTAAAATTTTCCTTTATTTCCTACCTTTATTTCCTACCAAATAAAAAAATTTATGTGCCCAATTATATCGTAATTACCACACATAAATCGCTTAACATTATTTTTATCTCATTCATTTGAATAAAATTTACTAAAATAATTAGAAAGCTTCCAAAATACCTAATTCTAAATTTATATTATAAAATATAAATTACTAAAAAATAAAAATGCTCACCCCCGCTAAATACTAAAGCATATTTAAAAATATGCCTTTTTATTTAAACAGTTAGAGCATTATCCGCAAAGTCATATGCGACATCATCTAATAGTGTGAAGTTCTCAGTACTTAACACTATACTTTCAAGAAGTTTATTAATTTTTTCTTCACTGCTGGTAATATTTTCAGCAGAATAAATTTCGCGCTTAGAATCAACGTCTGATTCAATTTGGACGCCGAATTTTTCTCCTTTAAGTTTGTAGATTTTTACCTCATCTCTTTGGTTTCCCTTTGCAACACTTAGGGTTGCGAACAACATTTTGTCCATAGTTTTACTCCTTTTCTATAAATTTTTTGTTATACAAAGCACATATAATAATTAGTGGAATGCGACTTGATTATCATATACATTTCTGGCCACAGTTACTATAAAAAATTTGAGTGTAGGCTTTTCATCCATAAAGAATCTGAAATAATCATAAATAACATCTGATGGAGTATTAGAATACATCAAGTCAATTAATTTACTCAGTGACCATTGTACATTTTCGGGTTTTGTAGCGTACTTGCTTGCTATAGGTTCATATATATTTTTGTTAAAGTTTTTTATTGCTGTTGGACTCTTAACAACTAAGTGAATAGCGTCAATCAAATATTGGTACGATATTGATGAGCGCCTAAATCTAAAATGATTTAACTCCACCACAATTGCATCAATAATTTTTTTGTCCTCTATTCGCATTTATATGTGCCTAATTAGTATGAACCTTTTGTTAATTCCGAAAGTTTCCTACTAACTCTTCTTTTGTCCTACAACAAAGAAAAGATTTTACAAAAATAGTATTAAATTTTATGTATGCAGTTAGCATAATTACTATTACATTCTAGATCTGTCTAGTATGTATGGTAATATAAAAAATAGGAGAGAGTACAAGTCCGAACATCAACTCATGACAGTTTAAGAAAGGATGAACATCTTATGTACAATGTGAAAAAGCGGTTGGTTGCTCTTATTATGACTTTGGTTATGGCAGTCGGCTTCTCCGCTTCGGCGTTTGCCGCAGAACCGGCTACTGTCACTCCCGTCGAGCCGGCTTCGGTCTCTAATGAAGTCAGCACTCGGGCCACTGGAGACCAGCTTGCTTTCGGCGCTACAACAATTACCGGTGGCAGTGGAACATTAAGTGTCTATCTATCGTCTGGTAATTTTTGGGCTGACCTAGTTGCTGGAATTGGCTATTCCAGTCAAAATGGCACTGTTATGTGTTCCGTAACTACTCCTAATGGTACTTATATTGACTTGGGAACCATTACTGGTAGTGGTTCAAGAACAAGTGCCTATGAGCTATTTTATGCTGAGGCTGGAACCTATACGTTTTCTTTCTTTTCTGCAATGACAAGTTCTTTTGAGGTAGTTGCATATATCTATGACTAACTATTAATCTCTCTCCTTCCAGGTTAAAATTCTTAACCTGGTTTTATATTTTATTTACAGAACCTAATTCTACATCATAGCAAACATTTGTTACCTTGCTATCTCTCTCTTTAATACTAAAACAAGCTACTGGCATTAGTGTTTTATCATCAAGTATAATATTACTGTTCATTACCTTTATATTAATATATTTACCATCATTATTAAGATTAATCCCATTTATTATAAACATTTCTAAAATGCTACTCTTTATATTCTCGCTTCTTATTTCTATTGGGAATTTACTATACAGCTGATTTCCTGTTTCAAATCCTATATGAGTAGTCTTGTATAAATTCAAATCCAAGTCTGTTTTTATGGATAACACATTATCTTCAATATATCCTTCATTTTTATTAAAGTCTATAAAAGTGCAGACATTTTCTATTATCTCATCATTTTCAAATTTTACATTTTCTGTCTTCGACACTCCGTCCTTAAACCAGCATTCCTCTTTCTCAGCTAATCCATTCTCATCATAAGTCGTAATCACATAATGGTAATTACTGAGATTAGCATATTTCTGTACACCATTTACTATTATTAATAATGAAGCAAACTTATAGATTACACTGATTACATATAAAACTATCACAGCGATAATCATTAACTTTACAATCGTAATTGTTCTCTCTTTCTTCTCTTCCTTTTTAACATCCAATGCAACAGCTTTCTCTTTTGGTACTTCATTATTAAGTAAGTCATCGATTGTTACAGAAAAAATTTTACTAATCTTTTTTACATTATCAATATCAGGTTTACTAGTATCGTTTTCCCACTTAGAAATTGCCTGTCTAGATAAATTTAGATTATTTGCTAAGTCATCTTGAGACCAGCCCATTTGTTTTCTTAAACTGATTAAATTTTCTCCGAAACTCATTTGTTCTTCCTCTTTCCTCTCCTATAAATCACCCCCTGCTCTGTACAACGAGGAAATTATAATAAATAGCAATACCTAATTCTACATATGACAGTTTGCAATTACGCTACTTGGTGATTTATATATGTTTTTTTGTTAATTTTTGCGTGTTAGTTGCGACGATTTGCTATTTATAAAAATCTGTGTTTTCCGCTATACTGCAAGCACGACATAAATACTATCACAATGATTTTTATAATTCGTCCGATATATCGTAAATATGATAAATTAATTAAATTTTTTCCAGAAAATTCTATATTTTGCTGTTACATAATAAAATTATTGTAAACTTTTGTCGATTTTTGTATACCGTTTTTCTCACCTGTGTATAATTCGAGGAATATTGCCTATTTTACATAATTTGGATTTTTATACAATAAAAAAGTACATTTTTATTTGTACTTTTTCCTATTTTTTATTTGTGGTGTTCCCGGGCAGAGTCGAACTGCCGATCTCTCGCTTAGGAGGCGATTGCTCTATCCAACTGAGCTACGGAAACATCTGACTATACTAGTATAGCACACTTTCTAGATTATTTCCACATATTTTTTAACTATTTTACTTCTTTCCAGCCATTTATATTTGCTCTTTTTATTGCACCAATTAAATTAGCACGTGAATGCTTATATTGTAATTCAAAACTTTTCAATAATTCAGTCGCATATTCTCTTTTTGATACTCCATCCATAGGGCAAACTTTTGGCATTATCTCTATATTATTCTTTTTTACAAAACTTCTTGTCATTTTTTCTGGAGTATATATTAGTGGTCTTATTAAAGTCATATCAGACCTATCCATATAACTCATTGGCGCAAATGTTGATAAGTTTCCTGCATATATCATATTTAATAAGAATGTTTCTAATACATCATCTTCATTATGACCTAAAGCTATTTTATTACATCCGTGTTCTTTTGCAACTGAATTTAATAATCCTCTACGTAGATTTGCACATAAAGAACAAGGATTTTTTTCCTTCCTTACATCAAATACTATTTCCTTAATATCACTTGGAGCTATAACCAATTCTACTTCTACATTTTTTGCTATATTTTCAAGTATTTCTGTATTAAATCCATCAAATCCGGGATTTACTGTTATTGAAATCAGATCAAACTTTTTAGGATAAAATATCTGTAAATTTTTAAGTGCATACAATAAGGTAACAGAATCTTTACCACCAGAAAGGGCGACTGCTATTTTATCGCCCTCTTCTATCATATTATAATCTTCAATTGCTTTTCTCATTTTACTAAGTATTTTTTGCATTTTTTGTTCCTTTTTAATTATTTATTTCACTGTTTTTCTATTATACAACTTTTTACATAATATTGCAAATTAATCATTATTAGTCTTTTTTTGATTAACCCTATGAAAAAAGGTAATATTAAAAATTAACATTACCTTTAATTCTTCTTTAAAAAATTTATTCTATTTTTTCTAATTCTTCTTTCGTTATATTTAAAATTTTACATATATCCTCCGTAGTTAATTCCATTTTTCTTAAATTATTTAATATGATTTTTCTTTCTTCTATTCTTCCCTCTGTTCTGCCTTTTTCTCGACCTTCTGCTCGACCTTCTGCTCGACCTTTTGCTAATCCTTCTGTTTTTCCATCTTCATACCCAGCATCATGCCCATCTTCATAGCCTTTACGCCTAATTGCCTTTTCATCTAATATTGCTTTTTCTCTTAAGTCTGCAAGTCTTCTCATTTTTTCATCTTCTGTCATCTTATGTACAGTTACTATTGCTTCTTCTATGTCTTCATTATCTTTCATAATTTCTTCGACCTCCTTAGTATTAGGGTCGTCAATGAACAATGCCCACTGTGCCTTTTTATTTTGCTTGTTTTTTTCATATTCAGCCCTTACTTTAGACAATTCTATTATATCTATTTCTATTTTGTCTGTCAAGACGAGGTCTTTTGCATTTTCCTCTCGCAGCTTCCATTTAGTTTCCATTCTTTTTATCTCTTTTGTTAAGTCTAAATCATAATCTAATATTGCTACCATAACTACTCTTTTAGCTTTTTTATAATCATCGCCTTTTTTAACTTCATTATAATATAATTTTGAAAAATAAAACAATAATCTTTCTTGTATATTTGACCTATCTACTAATCGTATTTCTACATCTACCTTCTCTTTGTCATTTATATCTAATTCTAGGTCTAATATTCCAAGCTTATCCTCTGGTTTTTCTCTAAATAATTCTTTATCATCATTTATCGTTATCTTCTTGACTTTTTCATCTAACATTGCTTCCGCAAAAGCTTTTGTTATTTTTTCATTTTTCTTGCTAAATAAACTTTGAAAAACTACATCTATCTTTGGTTTTAATAGTTTTATATTTGTTTCATTTCTTAACATATAACACATTCTCCTTATATATATTTTATTATGGAAATTCGAGATTTAAATCTTATTTAAAAATAAATAATGAAATGCATTAAATATAAAATAATTTTTAGTAAAAGTTTAAGATTTAAATTTTGAATCAAACTAATTATATTAAAATAATTTATATGATAAAATATTTAAAATTTAAAGCTTTAAATTATGTTTCCATTATATGTTAATTTTTATTTTTTGTCAATCTTTTTTGCAGAATTATTTATTGTTTTTCGTCGACTTTTTTCGACATTTTTCTACATATACTCCTTGTGTTACTTTTAATATAAAATAAAAATCTGCAACAATTATTCTTTGAATTAATAATTATTGTCAGATTTTTATTAAAATTTATTAAGAATTTGAATATTCTTTCATTTCCTCAGTTAATTCTTCTAATTTTTGTTCTGCTTCCTCCATAGATTTGCCTTTAACACCCATATAGAATTTAATTTTTGGTTCTGTTCCTGATGGTCTTACGCAGCACCAGCTGTTATCATTCAAATCATAATATAATACATTTGATGTTGGTAAGTCAGTTTCAAGTTTAGTTCCATCAGCTTTAACTATTGTATGTTCTTTGTAATCTCTTACTTCTAACACATCATAGCTTCCTAATTTCTTAGGAGGATTTTTTCTCATTTTTTCCATCATGGCTTTTATTTGTTCAGCACCATCAGCACCTTTTAGTGTGATTGATACTTGACCTTCTTTATAGAAACCATATTTTTTATAGATGTTAATCATTTGCTCCCATAAAGTTATTCCTTTGCTCTTATAATAAGCTGTTGCTTCACAAAGTGCCATAACAGCAGATATTCCGTCTTTATCTCTTGCATGTGGACTTATTAAGCATCCATAACTTTCTTCAAATCCAAATTGATATGAATAACTATTATTATTTTCTTCAAATTGTCTTATTTTTTCGCCTATCCATTTGAAACCTGTTAATGTTTCAAACATTTTTAAATTATATTCTTTTGCTAAATCTTTTGTCATATTTGAAGAAACTATTGTTGTTATAATAGCACCATTAGCTGGAAGTAATCCTTTTTCCTTCTTTTGAGATAATTCATACTCTGCAATAAGAATAGCTGACATATTACCTGTATATGGTACATATTCGCCATTTTCATCTTTTGAATATACACCTAGTCTATCTGAATCAGGGTCTGTTGCTAAAACTACATCTGCATCTACTTTTTCTGCAAGTTCTAGCGCTAACTTAAATGCTTTTTTATCTTCTGGATTTGGATAACTTACTGTTGGAAAATCTCCATCTGGCTTTTCTTGCTCAGGTACTACATATACGTGAGTAAAGCCTAATTCTTTAAGAACTCTTTGTACTGGTACATTTCCAGCTCCATGAAGGGGAGTATATACTATTGTAACATTATCTTGTTCTTTTTTAATAACATCTGGATTTAATACTAAGCTCTTTAAAGTATTAACAAAGTCATCATCAACTTCTTTTCCTATTTGTACATATAATCCTTTTTCTACCGCTTCTTTTTTATCCATCGTTTTAATATTAGAAAAATCTGTAATAGCGTTTACTTCATCAATTATTTGTTTATCTTTTGGTGGAACAATTTGTGCTCCATCGTCCCAGTAAACTTTATATCCATTGTATTCTGGTGGGTTGTGGCTTGCTGTAATCATAACACCTGCTGTGCAACCTAATTTTCTAACTGTAAAAGATAATTCTGGCACTGGTCTTAGAGATTCAAATACATATGTTTTTATTCCATTTGCATTTAAACATAAAGCTGTCTCTTCGCTAAATTCTTTTGACATATGTCTTGAATCATATGCTATTGCAACACCTTTATCTTGTGTGCCTTCTTTTAATATAAAGTTGGCCAAGCCTTGTGTTGCTTTTCCTACTGTATATTTATTCATTCTATTTGTTCCAGCTCCGATTACACCTCTTAAGCCTGCTGTTCCAAATTCTAAGTCTTTATAAAATCTATCCTCTATTTCTTTTTCATTTCCTTTTATTTCTTCTAATTCTTTTTTAGTATCTTTGTCAAAGCATGGATCATTTAACCATTTTTCATATTTAACTAAATATTCTTCCATTTTAATTTCATTCCTTTCTGAAGGCTCAAATATAATTGAAAAATTATCTTATTTCTCAACTATTCTTCCTTCTAAGCCAATAAATGGCTAATTCTATTATTTTCATTTGTAGTATAGAGCGATCGCCTCCTAAGCGATAAATCTATCCTCCATAAAGGCACAAGAAAGAAAATAAGTTTTCACCTATTTTCTTTCCCATATTAATTATTTCTTATTATGAAAATCTGTATATAATTTTCTAGCTGTTTCTGGGCTATCTACACCTTCTGCATTCTTAACAGGTGCAAATTCATCTTCTCTTTTTACTCTTAATATAGCCATATCATCTAGGCTTTCAAAAGCATCAAATAAGAAAGATTCAAATTTGTATGCATTAGGGCTATCAGGTGAAACAACATTTCCGCCTTTATCTAGATATTTAGCTTTCTTGAAAGCTACGTGATATGGTAAATCCATTTTACTTATTTTTTCAATAGCTTTTATATTGAATAAATTACATAAAATATGTGATTCGCCATATTTCAATTCTCCGTCTGGAGTTGTTTCAGCTGCCATTTCTTCAGAAATTTCGCTATATTCAATAACACTTGGTTTACCATTCTTTTTACAGAATACACCAACTTTTTCCTTTGGTCCAGCTTTAACAATACTTTTTCCTGCAGCTAGCACATGTTTTTCTTCTGCTAAACCAATTAAAACAGCGTCAACCATGTTTACTAAAACATTGTCAACTCCACCTATAAATACCCATTCAATTCCTCTAGATTTCATGTCATAAATAACACCATCTTTAAGCATTGATTGGAATATTCCACCATGCCCATCTGCTGCTTCTTTAATTTTTCCTTCTTCATTTAAAAGCACTTTTCCATCTGTGCTAAGCATAGGTAATTTGCCTTGTTTGAAGAATGTTACACAAGATTCTGGATATCCAAAAAATTTGTGTTCTTTGAAGAAATTAACTGTTGCTTCATTATTTTCTTCACTTGTCATTATATACCAAGGAATATCTACTCCATATTTTTTTCTTGCTTCGTTTAGTGTGTCAGTAAGAATTTCAAATATAGATTTGTGTGAGTCCAATCCTAAGTCATAAGTTCCTTTTGGTCCTGTATGTCCTAGTCTAGTTCCTTGTCCACCAGCCATTGTAACTACAGCTAGTTTACCTTCTTTGATTTTTTCTGTACCAATTTTTTCATATTTTGCATACTCTTCTTTAGATAATTTTGATTTATCTACAAAATTAATTGGTTCAATTTTTGACTCTGAAAAGTCTTTTGTTTTTTTGCTTGCTTCGTATAATTTTTCAATTTGTGCGAAGTCAATTGTAAGAAGATCATTTAAGAATTCTTCTTTTTCTTTTTCGCCTGGTTGCCTATTATATCCTTGTAATAGTTGTTCCTGGCCATACTTTTTAAGTATTTGTTCAACTTGCTTTAATTTTTCGTCCATTTTAATTCTCCTTTGCCATATTTTTTTAGGCTTCGGCCACGATAGACACTTCATGCCATTACAACTAAAAATGTGAATTTTTAGATACAATATAATATATAACATTAAAAAGAATTAGTCAATTAGTTTTGTGTGGAATTTTTTTGAACATTTGTTGAATAAAAAAATTGCTAAAAAATACGGAGCTATATAAATATAGCTCCACACTCTACTCAATCACCTTTTCACCAGTAGTGTATAAAATTTTATCACTACCTTTGATAATGTCTTTCATAAAATTTCTTTGCTGGTCAAAATCATAGCAATTAATAATTTTAGCTTTAACATTTTTCATATATTTAAGCTCTTCTTTAATATAACTATTCGCCTCCTTTAAATATAAATTACTTCCCCTAAGTATAAATACTAAGTTTTTGCTTTGGTTAATATATGTATTTTGTATATCATTATTTGCATTAAAATTAATTTTATTTTTTATATGATGCTTTGTCCTTAGCTCTACCATTTTCATTTCTTCATTAATTCCATCTTCAAAAAATGTAATAATTTCCTTTCTAGTATTTTTTCTTAAGTATTCATATAGTACAACACTTAGATGATACTTACTTGCATAAAAATTGCATACATTTTCTATCTTCATAAATGTCCCCCTTCTCTATGTGGTAGATTTTACCATTTCATTACAAATGTGTCAAGAATATTACAAAAAAATCGTTCGTCAAAATTCGACAAAATAATTAATTTATTCCATTTATGTATATTTTAAAAATATTAGGTAATAATTTTATTAAATAGAAAATCAAGGTAGCCAATTTTTTGCTAATGAAATTTAATTTATGAAATTATTAATATAAATTTGTTAAATTCTACTAGTAAATAAAATACCTGATTTTGAAAGGATAGTGATTTATATGAAAAAATATTTACTTTTATTAATTGTATCAGTTTCATTTTTATTACTTTCTGCTTATTCTTATGTTAATGCTGTAAGTAATAATTTAGCTGATAGCGTGTTTAGATTACACGTAATTGCCAATAGTGATAGTGAAGAGGACCAAAATTTAAAATACAAAGTTCGCGATAGCCTTATAGAATATATGAATACTTTAACAAATGATATGAATACCAAAGATGAAGTTATTCAAATTGCTAAAGAACATATTCAAGACTTTAAAAATATTGCTCAAAATGTTGTAAAAGAAAATGGATATGATTATGAAGTTAATGTAGAAATAGGTAACTTTTCATTTCCTACAAAAACTTATGGAGATATTAGCTTTCCAGCAGGATTTTATGATGCATTAAAAGTTGAAATTGGTAAAGCAGAAGGTCAAAACTGGTGGTGTGTAATGTTTCCTCCTCTATGCTTTGTAGATGTAACATCTGGTGTCGTTCCAGAAGAGTCCAAAGAAAATTTAGAAGAAAATTTAGGAGATGAAGAATATAGTATAATTTCTGATACTGAAGAAAATGGATTTACTAGTATTAAATTTAAAATTATCGAATTTTTTGAAAGTATAGGAACAAAGCTTGCAAATAATTAAAGATTGTGTTATAAAATATATGATTAAAAGAGACAAAACATTGGGGGAATCATAATTGGATAAATTTGTAATAAAAGGAAAAACTAAATTAAAAGGTGAAGTAGAAATTAGTGGAGCCAAAAATGCTGCTGTAGCTATTTTACCTGCAACACTTTTAATAAATGGTATAACAACACTTGATAATGTTCCTAATATAAGTGATGTAAAAATTATATGTGACATATTAAATGAACTTGGTGCAAAAGTAACATGGACAAGCGAACATTCGCTAACAGTAGATGCCAGAAATCTTAATTGCACAAATGCACCATTAGATAAAACCAGTAAGTTTAGAGCTTCTTACTATTTAATAGGTTCACTTCTTGGTAGATGTGGCGGAGCTCAAGTTGGTCTTCCGGGAGGATGTAACTTAGGTAGCAGACCAATAGACCAACATATAAAAGGATTTGAAGCATTAGGCGCGGTTGTTGATGTTAGTCAAGGAAAAATAACGGCAAAAGCAAAAAAACTTACTGGAACACCAATATACTTTGATGTTGTTTCTGTTGGAGCAACAATTAATTTAATTTTAGCATCAGTTCTAGCAAAAGGAACTACTATATTAGATAACGTTGCTAAAGAACCTCACATTGTTGACGTTGCCAATTTTTTAAATGCTGCTGGTGCAGATATTCGCGGTGCTGGAACAGATACAATAAAAATTAATGGCGTAAAAAGTCTTAGAGAATCTTGCAACTACTCTGTAGTCCCTGACCAAATTGAAACAGGAACATTTATGCTTGCAGCAGTAGCTTCTAAAGGAGATATATTAATAAAAAATTGTATACCAGAACATATGGATTCATTAACTGCAAAAATTCTTGAAATGGGAGCAACTGTTGAAGATTTAGGAGATAGCTTAAGGGTTTCTTGCAATAAAAGACCTCGTTCAGCAAATATAAAAACATTACCATATCCGGGATTTCCAACAGACCTTCAACCTCAAATGGGAGTTGCTTTATCCGTTGCATCAGGAACAAGTATAATAAATGAAAGCATATGGGAGTCAAGATTTCAATATACTAATGAATTAAACAAAATGGGTGCAAAAATAACTGCTCAAGGCAAAACGGCTATTTTTGAAGGAGTAGAAAGCCTAAAAGGTGCTCCTATATATGCCACAGACCTACGTGCAGGTGCCGCACTATTAATTGCTGGAATTATAGCAAATGGTACAACAGAATTATATAATATTCATTACATAGATAGAGGTTATGAACATATAGAAGATAAATTTAGAAGTTTAGGCGCTAATATTCAAAGAATAACAGAAGAATGAGGAATAACAAATGTTTAATTTTTGTAATTTATATAGTGGCAGTTCAGGAAACTGCTCTTTTGTTGGGACAGACAACGTAAATGTATTAATTGATTGTGGTGAAAGCCAAAAGAAAATATCTACTGGCTTAGAAAGCATAGGTAAAGATTTATCTCAAATAGATGCAATAATAGTCACACACGAACATAGCGACCACGTAAAAACATTAGGTGCAATTTCTAAAAAATATAATATTCCTGTGTATGCTAATCAAAAAACTTTTGATAATATGCCAGATCAAACTAATTTAATAGACGAAAAAAATAAAAGAGTATTTAATACTGATGATCATTTTGAAATAGGAGATTTAGATATTCACCCTTTTCATATCCCGCATGATGCAGCAGAACCTTGTGGATATAATATATATAATAATGATAAAAAAGTTAGTGTTGCCACTGACATAGGTCATATGGAAAATGATATTGTAAAAAGATTAGAAGGAAGTAATTTTTTGTTATTAGAATCAAATTATGAACCATCTATATTAAAATATTCAAGATATCCTTATTATTTAAAACAAAGAATAGCTGGTCCAAATGGTCATTTATCTAATCAAGAAGCTAGTGAAACAATAATTAAATTAATTTCAAGTGGTGTAAATAATATAATGTTGGGACATTTAAGTAAAGAAAATAATTTTCCAGAACTTGCTTATAAAACAGTAATGGAAGAAATAATTAATAATAAAATAAATAAAGAATTATCTTTATGTGTTGCTAGCAGATTAAAACCAAGCAATGTAATTAATTTATAATTTAATAAATTAATTTTATAAAAAAATAAGCTTAATATTTTTATTAAGTTTATTTTTTTAATTATTTTAAATTTTTTTAATTATTTTTTATTTTTTTATTTATTTTAAATTTATTTTTATTTATTTTAATTATTTTTTAATTTAATTTATTTTCTATTTATTTTCTATTTATTT
>CAMMLF010000032.1 GCA_946497585.1 uncultured Clostridium sp. | reverse complement strand
GCATCCGGTTCATACCCGGCAGGTCAAGAGTTCGAATCTCCTCTTCGCCACCAATTTTATAAAAGACGTTAAAAATAGCGTATCTTGGGGCTTTCAAGATACGCTAAAATTTTAATTAACACATTTTTAACACACTAGTTTAGAATAAACTATTTAATTTGTTAACAGCTTTTTGCTTTTGATTAGAAGTAGAGTGTAGATAGATTTGCGTAATAGTAATTGTTGAATGCCCCATTAGTTCTGCAACAGTCTCAATATCAACTCCCTTTTTTAATAACATAGATGCATAAGTATGTCTAATTGCATGAAATTTTTTATGTGGAATTTTACATTTTTTTAAAATGCTATTCCACCTTGAATATACTATTCTTCCTCTAATAGGATTTCCATTTTCATCTTTAAATAATAGTCCAGTTTTATTTTTTTGTAGCTTAAGTAATTCAACTAAATTATTAGGTATAGTAATTGTTCTGATTGATGTTTTTGTTTTAGGTTTTTGAAATATTGTTTCAATATGTTTAGATTCAGGAGTATCATAAACATATACTTCTTTAACGGATTGTTCGATATATATTGTTTTACTTTCGAGGTTTATGTTTTCCCAGTCTAAAGCTAATAACTCTCCTAATCTTAATCCAGTTCCTAAATCTAATAAAAAAAGAAGTTCAAAATCTGTATTTCTTATGTAATTTTTTATTGTTTTAATTTCTTTTTCTGTTAATATTTCAATTTTCTTTTTCTCTGTAGTCATTTTATTTAATTCGTTTTTTATATTTACATTATTACATGGGTTCTTTAGCATATATCCATTATCTATACACCAGTTGAAAAATATTTTTAAAATAGTATTTAATGTATTTATTTGTTTATAGGAAAAATTTTTAGCTAATCTGTTATAAAATTTTTGCAATTGCAAAGAAGTAAAAGTACTTGCTCTCAGACCTGCAATAGAACTACTTTTAATATATTTTCTATAAATTCCTTCATATCTTTGAAAAGTAGATGGCTTAATAGAAGCGGAATTGAGTAAAAAATCAAATAGCCAAGTATGCATTGCATCATTTATAGTCACATATTCGAAATTAGTAATCAATCCGTTTTTTATATCATTGACGTATTCATCTGCTTTTTTATTAGCTTCATTAATTCCTGTTCCGTAAAATTGTTTTCTAATAAGTGTGCCATCAGCTTTTTTGCCGATTGTCCTAGTAACACGATAATATTGTTTCCCGTTAATTTCAATATTTGTTTTCTTTGCCATAAATCCTCCTTGAACAAATGTTTGCAAAATGTTTTGAAAAATTAAATGCTATCATAAGCATTTGTCTTTAGTAAATCATTTTCTTTATAATAATTAATTGCAAATTCGACCATATTTGTGTCTACGTTTAATTTTTCTGCTATGTCCCATAAATTATATATTCCGTTCATAAAAACAGCTTAAAATTGATTTTAAGGGGACACATGCAAGTGATTTCCATTTCATCGCACGATATTCTTGCTTGTCTATAAATTCTTGGTCTGAATTTACAGTATAATAAGCAGAATAGTAATAGTGTCCTAATTCTTCTGCTAAAATACATTTTTCTTCTTTATAAGAATGTATTTTAGAGTAATTTAAACCTATTATGCAATAATTATTATAATAGCCAATTATAGCTTTATTTTTCATTTTAAAGTTAATTATATCTATATGTTCTTTATTTGCTATTTCATATAATTTCTTTAGTTCCATTTACCAAAACTCCAATCTTTAGTTATATACAAAAAGATATTTTTGTGTTATAATTTTTTTGAGGTGAGTTACATATGTTTATTTTTTATTTATTATTTACTTTATTTTGTTGTTTTGTAACATATAAAGTAGCTTGTTATCAATTTATAAAATTAGATAAAATTAATAGTAAAGGTTTTGATTCACATCAAGAATATATCTGCAAAGCACTAGATGAAATTGCAAATATAAAAAAAGATGTAAATAAAATTAAGAAAGACATATATCAATAAAGTTCTTTCCAAAATCAGTAACAGATAAAATTCTTGGAGTATATTGAATTACTTCTATCATTGTAGGCTGATGAAGCAACTCGTACATTTTATCATATACTTTTTGATTAACAAAAACTCTATCAGGAATTTCAATAAGTCTTAATCTTATTAAATTATCAATTACAATAGAATTTAGTTTAATAATATTAAAATCTGATAATTTGCCATTATTATCAGAATATTCTAACAATATATACTTATCTTTATTATGCAATTCTATGCAAAAGAATCCCCTGACATACGAGCTACATTCTTTTAATGATTTTAAGAATATTGCATCATCTTTACTTAATTGTCTTACAATATCAATATAAGCAGGTAATACTTTAGATTGTTTAGTTGAATCCATATCTGATATTAAAATGTTAGTAAACATATCTTTTATGTATTGCTCATCAAGATTATATTTTAAACCCTCTAATGTTGGACCAAAAATATTGACTCTTGGAAGTGTTAGGCTTTCTTTGGGAATTTTATTTGCTTTTTTTACTAATTCATCTTTATAATTTTGTAATTTATATTCAGCATATATATTATATTTTTGTAATGGATATAATATAAAGTTATGAAGAAAGTCTACGACTGTTGAACCTGCATTTCCAGTACTTTTCAATGTTTTACTGGCTAAATCATCATAGGTTTTATTGGCTACTTTTGTTAAATCTAATTGTAAATTTAAGTTATTTTGATCCATCTTTTTTTTCTTCCTTTATTCGATTTTTCATTTCTTTATAAAATCTTAAAGCATCTTTAATTTCTTCATCAGTCATACCTTCTGTTTCCTTATGGAAGGAGAAGTGAAATCTATATTATCATTTTTTTATGTAAGTACCTAAATCTCTGAAAATAATTCCAGTTACAAATGCATCTTCTGTTGCTCTATGTGATTGTGTTCTATATAGTTCCATTTCTTCAGCTATGCTATCTAATTTAAAATTATATAATTTATTTTTATATACTTTTCTTGCAAGATCTATAGCATCATAAAATTGTCTTTTTTCATTGAATAAATCAAGTCCGTTTTTGTATAGGAAACGTAAATCAAATTCTAAATTATATCCAACTACATTAAATCCTTTAATAAATTTTGAAAAATCTTGTATTACAAATTCAATATTAGGGCTATTTGCAACCATTTCATTAGTAATATGATTAATATTTGTTATATTTGCAGGAATATCTTTCTTTGGTTTTATTAGAGTTGTTAAGCATTCTATTGGCTCTGAATCAATGAATTTTATCGCAGAAATTTCTAATATTTCATCAACTCCAGGATGTAATCCAGTTGTTTCTATATCTATAGATACAAATTTTTCGAGTCTATCTTGTGGAGTATTTTTTCTTATTTGGCTAAAATTTAAATAAGGCATTTCAGCTAAATTATTTTTATTTTGAGCAGTTTTATATACTGTTGGAACTAAAATTTTTATAGAGTTTAATGCTTGTATATACTCTTTTTTACGATTATTAATATGCTCTATTGAGGGTATTTCATTGCTTTTTTTATATTGTTCTAAGTCAGTTGCAGGTCTGTTTTGAGTATTGCGACTTAAATCTATAAAACGACTGTGCTTATTACTTTTTATTTTTTTATTATATAAAATATAAGTTATTAACCAAATAATATTCCAAGTAAAAGCAGTAAAATAACCTACAATAATGTGAAACCAAATGCTTCTTTTTTTTAATACAAATTTTTCAAAATTATTAATAATAATCAACTCCTTAATAGTATTATAACTTAACTTATTGTTTTTCTCCTTTTATTTTATTTTTCATTTCTTTATAAAACCTTAGAGCATCTTTTATTTCTTCGTCTGTCATACCTTCTGTTTCCTTATGGTAAGCGAAGCGGAACTCTTTATCTTCTGGATCACGTATGTCTGATTTACCGAGAATATAATCTATACTACAATCAAATATTTCTGATAATTTTAGTAGAACGTCCATACTAGGTTTTCTGTCGCCTTTTTCATACATAGCAACAGTACTTTTAGCACCATCAAGCTTGTCTGCTAATTCTTGCTGCGTCATATGAAGTTCTTCTCGTAAAAATTTTATTCTATTCATCATAATTCCTCCAATTACATTTCATTATAGCACACTGTAAGTGTACTATGCAACAAAAAAATTTAAAAAGTTTACTTAGAGCGACAGAGGTTTCAAGGAAATTAAAAATTTTTTTTGAAAAAGGTGTTGACAGTTCACTAAAAGTATATTATACTATGAGTGAACTTGAAAGGAGGAGAACAAAAAATGGCAAGAGAAAAGCTAAGAGAATACAGGCTTTCTATAAAAAAAACACAGGAAGAAATGGCTGAAAAATGGGGAATAACAATATCTTTTTATAAACAAATAGAATGTGGAGCAAAAAATCCAAGCATACAAAAAATTAAGGAATTTAAAAAAAGCTTTCCTACGGCTAATACAGATGAAATTTTTTTAACATAAAAGTTCACAATGAGAGAACTAGAGAAAGGTTGGTTAAAATGTCAGAAGAAGAATTAAAAAAACTAAAAGAAGAACTTAAAAGAGAAATCTTAAATGAAATGACAAAAAAAGAATTGGTAAAAGACAATGCCTGGAAAACAGTAAAACAAGACTTTGTAAAAATGTTTTATTCAAAAGGATATACAGAGCAAAGAGAACAAAGCAAGATATTTGATGCAATAGCTACTATAACAAGGATTTCATTAGGTTATAACCAAGTACAAATTATACCAGCAGAAAAAGCAGAAGATATAAGAAAAATAATGTACAAAGTATTAAATATTTTTCCAGACAAAAATAAATAAGTAAGATAGGAGAAAATGAGATTATGGAAACAGTAAGACCAAGAGGAACAGATAAAGCAAAAGTTATTAAAGTAATTAAAACAGAGTCATTGATAGGTAAAGGAATACCAGAAGACCCAGTACGATTAATATATCAATACTGGGACTTTAAAGGTAATCTGTTAGCTAAACATGATACATTAGATGAAGCTAAATAAGTCATAGATATTTAATGAACAATTAAATTAATTAGATGTTTTAAATAATTAATAACTATTAAATATCTTTCAAAATAAAAAATAATAAGGAGGAGAAATAAGTGGAAATAGAAGAAATAAAAAAAGCTCTATTAGAAGATAGAGATTTTAGAGAAAAATTATTTGAACTTTATTATAACGATGATGAGAGATTTATAAATAAGCTAATAAAAGAGGCATCAGATAAAAAGTCTAATACCTCAAAAAATTAAGAATTTAGCCATTGATGGTATTGTTTTAATAAACATTTCTGAATTGCAACATTATATAACAATTCTTTTTCCTTTTCGTCAGTAACAATGGAATTTGTCATATAATCAGCAGCTTCTCTAATGAGTTTTTTATCATCAATACTTTTTAAAAAATCATCAAAGTTCTTTGGCATATTATATCACCTCACTTTCGAGGCAATTATACCAAAGTCTTACAATTTTTGTAAAGGAGGCAATTATGGAACAAGAATGGGTAAGTTTAAATGAATATATGCGAAGAAATCACATTGGATATGAAACTGCACTTAAATTGATGAATAGCGGAAAAGTTGAATATCAAAAAATAGGTGGGCAATACAAAATAAAAGTAAGTAAGGACAAAGAAGTAAATGCAACAATTGAAAAACTTATTAGAGAAAATGAGGAACTAAAGACATATATAAAAACAATACAAAATTTAGCAAATCAAGTAAAAGTATAGAAAGGAAGTGATTAACAGATGAGAAAGTTGAAAGAATTTATTTTTGGTACAAGCATAATTTGGATGCCATTCGTAGCATGTTACTTATGTGGCATTATAGAAAATTTTTTAGGATAGGAGGAAAGAACATGTTTGTAGACATTAATGACAAAGAAATAGCTCAAGAAGAAATAACAGTATTATTTACTTATGAAGATTTCTTAAAAGCAAGTATCTTAAATGGTCATGCAGGAAAAGTTGCATTGAAACACTTAAAAGAAGATACATACAAAAAAATATATGTTGTACCAACCGCAAATTAGAACAACATATAAAGTGTTTAAGTAAAACATCTTAATTAAGTGTATCACAAAAATAAAAATTTGTAAATAAATGGAGGTAAAATATGAAAAATGAGTGTGGAGTTGTTGGAGCAATTATAACTATATTTGTAGGAATATTTATATTAGGATTAATAGGATTTATGGTATATTGCTCTACTATAGAATATCAAAATGAAGAAACTATTGAAATAGTAGTAAAGGATAAATACATAAAAAGAAGTGGCGACACAGATTTATACCTAGTAGTAAGCGAAGATAATGAGACTTATAAAATATCAGACTTATTATTCAAAGGAAAATTTAATAGTACAGACTTATATAATCAGTTAGAGATAGGTAAGAAATACAGAATTACTACTACTGGAATAAGATTACAATATTTTAGTATGTATAAAAATATAAATAAAATAGAAGAGATAAACAACTAAGGGATAAGCAGCAAAACTTATCTCTTTATTTTAAAGAAGGAGGTACAAATGAATAATAGAGACTTCAAAGGAATTTGGATTCCAAAAAATATATGGCTTAGTACAGAGCTTAGTGCTTTAGAAAAAGTATTATTAGCAGAAATAGAGAGTTTAGATGGTGGGGAAGGATGTATTGCAACTAATCAATATTTTGCAGGTTTTTTAGGAGTATCTAAAAGCTGGGTTAGTAAATTAATATCAGGCTTAGAGAAGAAGAAATTTATTACACTAGAATTAGTATACAAGAAAGGCAAAAAAGAAATAGACAAAAGAATAATTCGTCGAACACCTATTGAACTAGAAGACAATACCCTATATGACAATAGTGACATACCTATAGCACCAGAGTGCTCGGATATAACAGAAGAAGAAGATAATATAAATAATAATAATATATATAATAATAATTCAATAAATAATAAAGTTAATAAAGAAGATAAATTAAATAATATAAATATATATAATAATGGTTTACAGAAAATAGTTGACTTTTATGAACAAAATATAAATTTATTAAGCCCTACGATATACGAAGAAATAAAAACTTACTTAGATGATGGACTAGAAGCAGAACTAATAATAAGAGCTTTGAAAGAAGCGGTAGATAGAAACTTTAAAAACTGGAAATACGCAAAAGGAATTTTGGACAATTGTGTAGCTAATAAAATAAAAACATTACATGATTTTGAAATAGAGCAAGAAAACTTTAAAAATAAAAAGAAGAACAACACTAAAAAAATTGCAAACACAAAAGATTATAAAGAAGTAAAAGCAGATATGAGTGAGAAAGAATATGCAGAGAGACTGCGTAAGGAAAAACTACGACAGCAGAGAGAAGGTGCATGATAGATGTTATATGATGCAGAAGTAGAAAAAGCAGTTTTATATGCAATTATCTTTGAAGAGGCAGAATTAAATATACAAGAAAAAGATTTTGTAGACATAAAAAATAAAGAGATAGCAAAAGCGATATTAGACTTGAGAAAACGTAAAGAGACTGTAAGTTTATTAGCAGTACAAGAAGTTGTAAATGGAGATAAATCAAAAATATTAAATTATATAAGCCATCTAGGAGACAATGTTTTTGGAATTACTGGAGAACAGAGCTTTAAGAAGTTAAAAGAATACACAAAGAAGAGAGAATTAAAGCAAGAAGCAGAAAAAATAATAAAAGAAGTTGAAATAACTGAAGATATAGATTCTTACACGGAAAAAGAAATTAAAGAGTTAAAAGAAATAAGCAAAGAAGGTGTATCAGAAAAAGAGGATTTATTAACAAAAGTAGCAAAGACAACAGTATTGATACAAGAAGCTTATGAACAAAAAACAGATTATAGCTTATATACAGGTTTCTTTGATTTAGATAAATTAACTGGAGGATTACATAGAAAAGAATTTACTGTAATTGGAGCTAGACCAGGAGTAGGAAAAACAACTTTTGCATTGCAGATAGCAAGTAGGATTGCTGAAAAAAACATAGAAGTAGCAATTTTCAGTTTAGAAATGGCAGATACACAAATAATAACAAAGCTTATAAGCAAAAAAACAGGAATTGACAACGACAAAATAAAATTTGGAACTTTAGAAAATGATGATTTTGACAAGATAGCATTAGCAAGTAATGAAATAGCACAATTGCCTTTAAACATAATAACAGAGTGCTATACATTGCAAGACATAGAAATTGAACTAAGAAGATTAAAAAATATGAAAAATTTGGGACTAGCAGTAATAGATTATCTGCAATTAATAAAAAACAATAATAAAAAATACAACAACAGAGAGCAAGAGCTTGCAGATATAAGCAGAACATTAAAACTTCTAAGCTTAGAATTGGACATACCAATAATTGCACTTTGCCAGTTAAACAGAAATGCAAGTAGAACCGAACCAACTTTAGCAGATATAAGAGAAAGTGGAGCAATAGAGCAAGACGCAGACAACGTAATATTTTTATATAAACAAAATGCAGATGAAGATACTCCAACGCAGGACATAGTTGTGGACCTTCAAAAGCAAAGGAATGGTTGTACTGGAACATTAAACTTAAGATTTGTTAAAAGACTAAGTGAATTTAGAAATTTAGTAAAGTAGGAGGCACAAATGAATTTTGAGGATTTAGAAAATTTAATTTTTATACTTAGGTTTGCAAAATCTAAGCTAGACAAGAAAAATAAAGCGCATCAAGAAACTGCTAAGAAAATAGATGATTTAATAAACAAAATTTATAGAGCAGAAGCGGACCTTACTTGTGAGAGGTACTAAGATGTCAATTGATTATAGCAACTTTGCTTTTCCTAAACCAGAAAAAGTAGCTAAGACAAAAAAGAAGATGAAAAATAAAAGTAAGAAACAAGCAAAACTAGAAAGGAATAGGTACAGTATATTAACTGATGATTTAGAACATTGCTTTGCTTGCGAATTGGAAAGAAAGAAAACTAAAAAAGCAGATTTACATGAAATTTTTTCTGGGCGAAATAGAAGAAAAAGTATTGAATATGGTTTGGTAGTGCCTCTTTGCAGAAAGTGCCATGATAAAGCGACAAATGATATAGAGTTTTACAAAAAGTTACAAGAGATTGCAAAAGAAGAATTTATTTATAGATACGGTAAAGAAAAATTTTTAGAGGAGTTTAAATAAGATGAAAAATAAAGAAGTAGAAAAAATAGTTGATTCTATTTTAGAAAATAAGCCTGAAACAAGAGCAAATGATAACCTTTTGATTTTAGAATACATAAAAAAGACTGAAGATATAGAAAAGGAGAGCTTTGAAAGAGTTATGAAACAAACTAAAGTTTCTTTTGAAAGTATTACAAGAGCAAGAAGAAATATTCAAAGAATGAAACCTTATTTGAAAAATAGTGTAGTAAGTGAGTTTAGAAGAGAAAAAGAAGCGGAATATTCAAAATATTATTGCAGTTAAAGGAGTAAAAGATGCTAAAAATAATTTTAAAAATATTAATGTTAATTTATGCAGGATTTTGGTTTATATGCTTAATTATAGCAATTCATAATAATTTGAATAGGAAGGATAAAGAAGATGTCAGATGAAGAAATTATAAATCTATGGAAGCAAGGTTTGAGTATAGAAAAGATAACCAATAGAATTATAAAACTTGAAAATATTAAAGACGAACTAGATAGAAAAAAGAAATATAACAGAGTAGAAAGGGTAATATTAAATTTTTATAAAAATTAAGAAGCGGAGGGCAGATAATATGAAAGAAGAAAATAAAGAAATTACAATAGGAGAAATGATAGACAATATTATTAATAATCCAATAATTTTGATAAACCAATTTAGCAAAATGGTTGATGATTGTAAAAAAGTAAATGAAGATTTACAAATAAAATTAAAAAATAAACAATCTGAAATAGATTATTTAAAAGGACAATTATCAGTATATAAGGAATTATTAAAATTATAATATTATTAAATTGGAGGACAAATAATATGTTTGATAGAATTGTAGATATAATAGACAATGCAGTAGAGGATTTTAAAGAAAAAGAATATGTTTGCTTTTATACGACTATGGTAGGTTATTCAAAACAGTATTTTACTAAAAAACAATTAATTAAATTTATAAATGAACATCAATTAGGAGATATGGAAATTTATAAAATAAAAGACAAAGTTAAGTTGGAGAGAGAGCTAAGAATATTGGAGGATAAATAATTTGTAATATTACATATTACAGAAAGGATTTTAAATGAATATAAGTAAAAATAAGAAGAATCCAGTTTATAAATGTGATAAATGCGGAACAACAATAGATTTCAAATATAGGAGAGGTTATCAAGTACATAAATATTTTAAGTGGGATAAATATTCATATGCACCAAAAAAAGAGTTTGATTTATGTGAAAATTGTGAGAGATTATTTAGAAATTGGTTAAATACAAAAGAATTACCAACATTAGAAGAAAAGATAAGAAGTTTTCCAAGATATTATGAGGAGAAGTAAGTTATGAGTAAAGCAGATAAGATGTTGAACGATTTAGGATATATAAAGTATTCAGAAGATGAGGAGAAAATTATCTATAAATATGACAAAGAAACAATTAGAATAAGTCTTACATTTGATAAAAGGTCATTTAAAAAAACATTTTATGCAACAATGGGGTTATGGGTTGCAAATGATGATAAATGGTATACACGAAAGTTTAAGAATGAATGGGATAAATATAATTCTTCACAAGGTTATTGGTCAAACATTTGGCACGAATTTGATATGCAAGAACTACAAGCAATAAATAAAAAAGTAGAAGAATTGAGGTGGATAGAATGAGTAATATAGAAGATGATGTAAAAGTATTAGAAAAATTTATGAACAATGAAATGCAACGAGATAAATTAGAACGTGATAATAGATGCGGTGGTTGGAAAATAGGAGATATTTATAAGCTATTAGAATTAAATCCAGCAATAAACAATTTATTATCAGAGCGAGATCAAGACAAAGCAAGAATAAAAGAATTAGAAGAAAACAATAGAATGCTTGCATTGGAAGGTAGTCGAGTAAGGTTAGACCTGTATATAAAACAAAATTATATACCAAAGCAAAAAGTAAAAGAAATTTTGGACAAAGCAGAAGTGATGGACTATTATACATTGCCAGATGTAATTCGAGATTTAGAAAAGTTATTGGAGGCCGAAGATGAGTGAATTAAGAGATGAATGTTACAAATGCTTAAATAATCAAAATTGTTTATCGATGGCAGACTATGGTAGCTTCTATTGTATGACTAGAAGAAAGTTCAAAATGCCAGAACATGAAGACAATAAAGAAATAATAGAAAGATATTATACAGCAAATGAAGAGTGCATACCAAAGCAAAAAGTGAAAGATATATTAAATGAAATACAAGAGGAATATGACAAAGTACAAGAACAATTTGATTGTATTTGGAACAAAAAAAGTAAAGATAATTACGATAGATATAAACTTCAAGAACTTTCTGCAATGCAACAAGAATTAGGATTTATCCTAGGAAAATTTGAAGAATTATTAGAAGAAGGAGAATAAATATGAGATATTATCCAAAAGATGATTATGATTGGGAGGAAGTAAATGACCTTGGATTAAAAGAAAATGATTGGAAACTTAATGCATTAAAAATGAATCCAGAATATTGTAATTGGGGAAATTATGAAGATTATATGTGTTCTAGTAAAAGTGGTTGGGATAGTCCAGTAGAACTAGAAAATATAAAAGAACTATGGAAATTAGATGAATTAAATGAATTAATAAACTTTTATTTTGAAATATATAGAAATAATAAGGAATGTAAAGAATGTGAAGGTACAGGATATAATAAAGAAACATTACAGATAAGTAAGGATTGGTATGACTTTGATAATAAAGGAACAAGGTGGTGCGATAATATAACACAAGATGAAGTAGAAGCATTATGGAATAACGGTAGATTATCAGAATTTAAAGAAATTCCAACAGCAAATGAGATTAATCAAAAAGAAAAAACTAATTCTATACATGATGCAATAAACAGGTTTATATGTATAAAACAAAGAGCAAAAAGATTAAATGTTTATGGCTTTTGCTCAAAATGTAATGGAAGAGGATATAATTATCTTGAAGATACAGCACATCTAGCATTACAAATGTGGTTTATTCATCCAAGAAAAGGATGCAGCAGAGGAGTTTATTTAAAAAACATAGAAAAAGAAGAATTTACTAAAGTAATTAAATATTTAAAACAAGCAAACAAAAGAAATAATGAAAGATTTAATAAATTACAAGAAATATTAAAAGGAGAATAAATAATGTTATACAGTAAATTAGGCACAGGAAATAAAAAGTATAAAGTGAAGTTTATATATGCAGAGACGAAAAGAAGTGCAATCAAATATGTTTATGCAAATACAATTGAAGAAGCAAAAGAGTTATTTAATAACTATTATAAAGACTTTAAAGTACAGATAAAGGAGATAAAAGAAGAAAATGTGTAGATGCTGTGAAGCAATAAAAGAATTACAAGCTATAGAAGAAGAACAAGAAAAAATGCCAGAAATAAAGCATATTTTAAAAGCAAGATTAACAAGTATAACTAGAAAAAAGGGAATAAAAAGGGAGATAGGAGTAATTAACTTCGACTCTTATGAATTAAATTATTGTCCAAAATGTCGGAAGGAGGTTGGCTAAGTAAAATGAAAATAGGAATACATAAAGCAAAATATAGACATAGTCAATGGTATTATTACTTAATTCCCAGGAGATTAACCTTAAAATGTAATCCGCCTATATATAAATGGCTGATTTGGGTTATTGATTTAAGCAAGGAGAACAAACAATAATAAATGACCCAGAAATGATTGAGAAACTGCTAAATGATATAGAAAATATACCAAATAAAGTTATAAAAGAAGCTATACAAGAAGTTTTAAAGGAGGATAAGCAATGAAAGAAAACTATGACAAGATAAATAAAGTTTCTAAAGTACAGTTAACTTGCCCCAAATGTAAATATGAATTTAGTTTTAATTTAGGTAATTTAGATACTCAAATAATAATATTAGGTCAAGATATTCAATCAATACTTAAACAAATAGCAGAATTTAAAACTTTACCTATTAAAGAACAGAAAGAAAAGTATTATTGGAAAAAACAAGCTGTACTTGCATTGGAAAAGAAAAAAGAACAATTAAAAAAATTAAAAACAAAGAGTAAAGCAGTTCATGATGAAATAACGAGAATGAATTATCATATATTAAAAAGTGTAATTAAAGAGTTTTATGGAAATGAAGAATTTGAAAGATGTATTAATGAAGTTATAAAAAGAGGTAAAGCATATAAAATTAGTGAAACTATGGGAATAAATAATTATACTCATTCAAAAGGTTCTATAATTAAAAAAATATAGGGAAAACAAGGAGAAAATATGGAAGATGAAGAATTAGATATTCCTATAAAAAATCGTATTAAACAATTAGAATTAGGAATCTGCATGGAATGTGGAAAAAGAAAAGCAAAATATTTATGTGATTATATAACAGGAAAGTCTTTTGATTTATACGGAAAAGGAAAAATAGAAATTTCAACTTGTGATAAATATTTATGCGAAAAATGTACTAATAAATTAAACAAAAGAGATTACTGTAAAAAACATATTAAGTTATTAAAAGAAGAGTTGAAGGAGGACAAGCAATGAATGAAAGTGTAAACATATCATTAGAACATTATGAAGAATTGAAAGCTTATAAAAAGCAATATGAAATATATCAAGACGTAAGAGAAGATTTAGTAAAAATACTTGAAGATAAAACTTTCACTATGGATAGTCCAATAGAAAGAAAAATATTTAATTTATATTCAAAACTTGTAAGTAAGGAGATGGAAATATGACAACTGAATATTTTGTAATAGTAGATTTAGATAATTTAACTTATATGAAGTGTGGACACAGTGTAAAACTAGATGAAGCAGACAAATTTGAAACATTAGAAACAGCAAAAGAAGAATTAGAAGAATATGATGAAGATTTTAATGGAGCAATATATAAGGTAAAAGAATTTAAAACAATAGAACTTAAAAAGGTAAGGTGATTATATGACAACTGAACAGAAAGAAGCAATAGACAGATTAAAAGAACTTGTAGAACTAAGGAAAAGCAA
>CAMMLF010000031.1 GCA_946497585.1 uncultured Clostridium sp. | reverse complement strand
CTCTGGAATATATATTGTAGCTTTAAAAAACAATTAGCTGTGAATAGTAACAAAAGGATCGTCCCTATCGTAAAATTTTTTGCTAAAAATGTTGAAAAAAATATCTTCTTGATATATAGTATAATATAAGTAAAAATGTCAAAAAATAACTTATGAATTTGACAACAAAAATTGGCAAATAATAGATAATAAAAGGAAAAATAAAAAAGGAGTAAAAGCTTATGAAACAAAAAACAAAACAGAAATTTATAATTGTATCAATAATAATTGCAATGATTTTAATTTTTAGTTCATGCATATCAAATGGCGCAACAGGATCAATTTACTTAGGATTAAAAGGTAAGTCAACAGCAAGAGCAACAGGAACATATGAGTTTAATCATAGGGCAGTATTTAAAATAGTAAAAAACAACCAAGATGGAACAGTAGAAAATGATGATGGAACGGTTATTTATTGTTTAAGGGGAGGCCCGGGTTTTGGCTCAGAGTCATATGATAATAGTGTCATAAATTATACGCAATATTTTGATATAAAAAATCCAGACTCAATTACAGGAGCATATAGAAATCAATTGCCAAGCGATATGACAACATATAATGAGCTTGTATGGGTTTTAGAACATATATATAACCCAGACAATGAAAGCATGGACCAATACCTAGAAAGAGTTGGAATATGGTCAGGCAGTAAATTTAGAAATGGGACAATACCAGCTAATGAAGTAAAAGATATAGTGGAAGTTATAGAACAAGTAGCAATATGGTATTTTACAAATCCAGATGGAGAGTATCACAATCAATACACAGATGCATTAGAATTAGAAGTGGATGGCCAAAATCTAACAGACAAGTATGGCTTAGATTTAGTGGATGGAGAGATAGATACAATTTATAGCTATTTTGTAGAAGGAGCAATAGAAGCAGTAACACAAGAAGGTTATACTTATGAAACAAATGAAGTAAATCCAGTAACATTAAATTCAAGTTCAGCAACAGCACAAATACAAGGAAATAACTATATAGTAGGACCATATACATTAGAAAGGAATAATGATACATCATATACTTTATCCGCAACAGTAACAGACGGAACAAGTAATTTATCAAATGTACAAATATTAAACCAAAATATGCAAGAAGTTACAACAGGAAGTACTTTGGGAGATAAAATTAATTCGACTGTCGGAAATAACTTTTATATTTCATTGCCTATGAGTACTAATGTAGAAAAAGTAGAATTAACCATTTCCGTAAGCACACAGGTAACAACACCAATAATGTGGACAGTGGGAGAAAATGAATTAGCTATAAATCAACCAGTTGTAATGATAGATACAGTAAATAAAAACTATTCAAGCAGTTCAGAAGTAACATTACCAAAACCTACGGGTTCATACAATTTACAATTATTAAAACAAGATGCTTCAAGCAAAAATCCTTTAGCAGATGCAACATTTAATATAAGCATAAATAATGGAGAGTCAGCACCATATAGAACAAACTCAAGTGGAATAATTACAATAAATGGAATAAACATAACAGACATAACGAGCGATGATACAATAACAATAACAGAAATAACAGCACCAGATGGATATGTGCTAAACAACACACCAATAACACTTACAATAACCAAAACATTACAAGATGGAAAATATGTAGCTAGTAGCGTTAGCTCAAATGTAAATGATGGGTTTGTTGAAAATGGTAGCGTCAGAGTAACAACTGGTTCTAATGGTGTAAATACAGTTAATATTACAATAAACAATTCCAACATAACAGGAGCATATAATCTTAAACTTGTAAAAAAAGATAGTCAGGGACAAAATTTACTTGCAAATGCAGTTTTTAGCATAAGAATTAATAATGGAGAAGTGCAACAATACACAACAAATGGAAGCGGAGAAATAAATATAAACAATATACCAATATCTCAAATTACTACAAGTGATACAATAACAATAACAGAAATAACAGCACCAGATGGATATGTGCTAAATAATACACCTATAACTTTGACAATAACCAAAACGGAAGATGGTGGCAAATATGTTGCAGATACAGTCAGAGTAAATCCAAATGACTCTAACTTTATAGAACAAGGAAGTGTTGATGTTTCAAAAGATGGCTCTGGAATAAATACTGTTAATATAGCTTTACTTAATACAAAAATCGAAGGCTCATATAATTTTAAAATAATTAAAGAGGATATGATTACGGGCGAAACTCTTGGTGGAGCAATATTTGGTGTAAAAGTAAATGACCAACCAGAAACACAAGTAGAAACAGATGGAAACGGAGAAATATCTATAAATGATATAGCAATTACAAATACAACTACTCCAGATATTATAACAATAAGAGAAATACAGCCACCAGATGAATACTCATCATTTGAAGGAACAATAACACTTACAGTAAACAAAACAGAAAACAATGGAGAGTATACAGTAAGTAATGTAAATGCAAGCTTAGAAGGTGGTACCACATATGATGATTTGGAGATAGTTAATAATGGGGGAAACATAACAGTACAAGTAACAGTACCAAATGAAAAACTAGAAGGCTCATATAACTTAAAAATAATAAAACAAGATGAAGATGACGCTAATAAAAAATTGCAGGGTGCAGTATTTAATGTAAATGTAGAAAAAATATTGCCTAACTCTGTAGAGGATAATACTGAAAGTGAGACAAATTCTTACACAACAGATGAAAACGGAGAAATAAATATCACAAACCCTATCTATGCAGGTGGTGAACACTATCGTTTAACAATTACAGAAACAACACCGCCAACAGGATATGATAGCACATTAACAGAACCAATAATAATAGATGCATATACAGATGTACAAGACGGAAAATATATACTTAGAAATGTAACTGCAAGTCCAGAAGGTACAAATTGGGAATTTGATGAAGAAACAAATACAATAACAATAACTATTACAAATAAAAAGCAACCATTTGACCTAGCACTAAGAAAATATATAACACACATAAATGGTGATAAAGTAGCAACAAGTCGAGAGCCACAAATAAGTGAAGATGAAGTACAAGCAGTTGCAGATGGAAATGCAACATTTGATGATGGAACAACAGCAAAAAAAGACCACATAAAAACACCATTAATAGTTCAAACAGGAGACATAGTAATATATACCATAAGAATATACAATGAAGGAAAAATAGATGGATATGCAAAGGAAATCACCGACTACTTACCAGAAGGACTAGAATTAGTACCAGCATCAGAAAGTGATATAAATGCACAGTATGGCTGGACAGCAGAAGGACAAACAATAAAAACAACATACTTAGCAGACACATTAATACAAGGCACAGCAAATTCAACAAATGGCTTAGATTATGTAGATGTACAAGTAGAATGTAGAGTAGTAAGAAGAGCAGGTGATACAAATATTTCATTAAAAAATATAGCAGAAATAACTGATGCAGAAGACATTTTAGGAGGAACAGAAGATGTAGATTCAGTACCAGATGATCTAACAGACGAAGAAAAGAACAACTACAACCCAGAAACCTCAGAAGAAGGAAAAGGCTACGAAGATGATGATGACTATGAAGAGCTAATAATGTTACCAACATACTTTGATCTATCACTTAGAAAATTCATCACAGGAGTAAATGACAGAGAAGTGACAAATAGAGAGCCAGAAGTAGATACTAGTCCACTATTAAATGGCTCAACAACAGCAAATTACAATCATACAAAAGTACCAGTAGAAGTACAAGCAGGAGACATTGTTACTTATACAATAAGATTATATAATGAAGGAGAAGTAGATGGATATGTAGAAAAAATAGTAGACCATTTACCACCAGAATTAGAATTCTTACCAAATGATGAATTAAATCAGCAATATGGTTGGACACAAACAGATGAAAGAACAATAGAAACAGACTATTTAAGAAACACATTACTTACAGCATTTGATGGTGGAACAGAATTAGATTATGCAGACATACAAATAAGATGTAGAGTAAAAGACACAGCAGAGTATTTAAAAGAAATAACAAATATAGCAGAAATAACAGAATACAGAAATGAATTAGATTTAACAGATAGAGACAATGAAAATGAAGTAGTATTACCATCAGATGAAGATTTACCAAATTACAGAGATGAAGAAATAGACAGAGGAGACGAATATATACCAGGACAAGAAGATGATGACGATTTTGAAAAGGTAATATTAAAACAATTTGATTTAGCATTAAGAAAATTCATCACAGGAGTAAATGATGAAGAAGTAACAAGCAGAATACCAGAGGTAGACACATCACTTTATGGAACTACCGACGAAAATGGAAATATCATAACGAGCTTCACGTACAATCACACAAAAGACCCAGTAAGAGTAGCAACACATGACATAGTAATCTACACAATAAGAATATATAATGAAGGACAAATATCAGGATATGCAGAAGAAATAAAAGATGATATACCAGAAGGACTAGTATTCTTACCAGAAAACGAAATTAACCAAGAATACAGATGGGTGATGTATGATGCAAATGGAAATGTTACAGAAAATGCAGAAGAAGCAGTATATATAAGAACAGACTATCTATCAAAAGCTCAAGAAGAGACAGAAGGAGAAAACTTAATAGAAGCATATGATGCAGAAACAATGGAAACTCCAGATTACAGAGATGTACAGGTAGCATTTAGAGTAACAGAGCCAAACACATCAGACAGAATAATAATAAATAGTGCAGAAATAAGTGATGACGCAGACGAAAATGGAGATGAAGTAGAAGACATAGATTCAACACCAGATGAATGGATAGATGGAGAAGATGACCAAGACATAGAAAAAATCTATGTACAATACTTTGACTTAGCATTAAGAAAATGGGTAAGTGAGGTAATACTAATAGAGGACGGAGTAGAAAAGGTAAAAGATACAGGCCATTATGCAGAACAAGATCCAGAACCAGTAGTAAGAGTTGACTTAAACCAAAACAGAATTGACAATACAATAATAAAGTTTAGATACCAAATAAGAATAACAAACGAAGGTGAAATAGCAGGGTATGCAACAGAAATATCAGACTACATTCCAGAAGGACTAGAATTTAACCAAGCAGATAACCCATTATGGCAAGAAGTAGACGGAAAAGTAGTAACAGACCAATTAAAAGATACATTATTACAACCGGGAGAAAGTGCAACAGTAGAAATAGTGCTAACATGGATAAATGATGAAGAAAACATGGGAGTAATGATAAATACAGCAGAAATAAGTGATGATAGTGACGAAGAAGGAGACGAAGTAGAAGACATAGATTCAACTCCAAACAACGAAGAAAAGGGCGAAGATGATATAGATGATGCACCAGTAGCCTTAACGATGGTAACAGGTAGCGCACCACTATATATAGGAATAACTGCCGGAACACTTGCGATTATAGCAGGAGGAGTATTCTTAATTAAGAAATATGTAATTTAGTTTTAAATTGTTGTCAAAAAGGGACGCTGTCAATAGGGACGCTCCTTTTTGACACAAAACAATGTCAAAAAGGAGCGTCCCTATTGACACAAAAAGGAGCGTCCCTATTGACACTCTGGATACAAATTTAAAGAAAGGAAAAGTGAATTATGAATCAAATACTGTCAATGCAACAATCACAGGCGCCAAATACAAAACCACCTAAACAAAAAAAGCCTAAAAAAGAAAAACAAATAAATTATGGTAGACCTAGTGATAAAGCAAGTATAGTATCAATTGTAAGAGTTTTTAGTGTACTTATAATTTTATTTGGCTTAGTGCTTATAGGTGATGCAACATATGGAATGATAAGCTCTACACCAACTTTAAGAGATACTGTAAATGTAACAGCAAATGCTATAGGCTCAAATGTGACAATTAGAGCCGTGGGAAATATGCCTATACAAAGTCTGACATACAGATGGGGTCAAGGCGAAGAAACTGTTGTTCAAGGAAATGGAACAGTTGAACTTGAAGCTACAGTGCAAATACCAACAGGCAATAACATTTTGAATATGGCAGTTGTTGACTATTATGGAAATAGAAGCGAATATCAAAAACAATATATAAATGAGCAAAATGACGCATCTAAACCTACAATAGAAATAAGTGTATCAGGAAATATGCTAAACATAATAGCTACAGATGATGTTGAGATGTCATATTTAACATATAGTTGGAACAATGGAACGCCTACAAGAGTTGATATTGATGCAACTGCTACAGACAAAACAGTATTAAGAACTAGCATAGAAGTACAAAGAGGAGAAAACACATTATCAATAGTAGCAGTAGATACTGAAGGAAATACACAAACTAGAACTGAAAACATTAAAGGTGCTAATAGACCAACATTTAATGTATCTGCAGATGGAACAAACCTAGTTATACATGCACAAGATGAAGAAGGAATTAACAAAATAGAAATAACAGTTGATGGGGTTACATCAGAAGCAGATGTAGACAACTTAAAAGAATTAGAAGCAACTCAAGCTATAACACCGGGTGAGCATACAGTAACAATAAAAGTTACAAATATAAGTGGACTATCAGAAGAACAATCATTTACAGTAACACTATAATCTGAAAGGATAAAGCTATGAAAAAAATATATTTATTAGATAATGATAAAGAAGAAGCTTTTTATAAAAAAATAAAAAATGTTATGAAAAAAGAGCAAAATGTAGAGATAATTAATGTTGATATAAAAGAAATAAAAGATAAATTTAAGGATATACCAGATATATGTATAATTAATGAGGAAGGCATAAATTCAGACATAAAAGAGGTATTTCAAAAAATAAAAGATGCTCAGCAAAATTCTAATATACCATTAATAGTTTTAACACCATCAGAAGATGAAGACCATATAATAGAAATACTAAAAAATGATGTTGAGATATGTTTAAAATATCCATTAAATTGTGAAATACTGTACTATACAATAATGAACCTTATAAAACTTTTAAATAGAAATAGAACGGTAAGCCCTTTAACAGGGCTTCCTGGAAATAGTCAAATACAATCAGAAATGCAAGAAAGGCTAGAAAAAGGCGAAAAATATGCAATGATGTATATTGATTTGGATAATTTTAAAGCCTATAATGACACATACGGATTTTCAAATGGAGATGAAATAATAAAACTTACTGCAAATATAATTACAAAATATGTGTTAAACAAGGGAAAATGTGAAAAAAACTTTGTGGGACATATTGGTGGAGATGATTTTGTTGCATTAGTCGAAGATAGTGATTATGAAAAGATTTGTCAAGACATAATTGCCGAATTCGATAAAAGTATAGTTAAATATTTTACGAAAGAAGATATTGAAAGAGGATATTTAGAAGTTGAAAATAGAAAAGGAATTATAGAACCATTTCCTTTAACAACCATAAGTATAGGAGTTGTGGAGGTAACAAACGAAAAGTTTAAAAACACATTAGAAATAGGAGAAGCAGGAGCTGCTGTAAAACATTTAGCAAAAACAATATGGGGCAGTACATATGTGATTGATAGGAGAAAAAATAGGGAAGAGATTTTTGATAAAGCAGCACAAAAGAAAATATAAGTAATTATAAAAGAGAGTAAGACATTTAGCGATTTTAAGCAAGACTTAAAATCGCAGAGCTTCGTTCGCTGAAATGTTCAAGAACATATATTGAAGCTGAGTATAAAAGTCAAAACAGTGAACTGTATTACAAAATGCAAAACTTTTTTGAAAAAATTCAAAAAAGCTATTGCATTTTTTTTTGCAATGTATTACAATTTTATTGAAGTGGAGAAAAGTGGTGGAAAGTGCCACAAAGTGAAAAGGAAGTGAGTAAAAGTTGTTAATAGGGGAATATGAACATTCTCTAGATGTAAAAGGTAGATTAATAATGCCTTCAAAAATAAGAGAAGACATAGGAGAAAAGTTTATAATAACCAAAGGTCTAGACGGATGCTTATTTGGCTTTTCAAAAAATGAATGGAACAACTTTGAAGAAAAACTAAAAACACTTCCACTTACAAACAAAAATGCTAGAGACTTCGTTAGATTCTTCTTATCAGGAGCTATTGAATGTGAAATAGATAAACAAGGTAGATTTTTAATAGCTAGCAACTTAAGAGAATATGCTGAATTAGAAAAAGAAGCAGTAATAACTGGAGTTGGAACTAGAATAGAAATTTGGAACAAGGACAAATGGAAAGCTTACAATAGTGAAGAAAACTTATCAGCTGACCAAATTGCCGAAAATATGGCAAACCTTGGAATGCTTGGTATATAATCCTACTAAGGTTTATATAAATTCTTACTAAAGATTAAAAAGCACATAAGACAAAAATACTAAAGACGAAAAAATCAAAAACAAAAGATAATATCCTAAAAAGAGTAAACCAAAGATAAACTCATCTCTCAAACAAAAGATAATGAATAAGATTTTATCCAAACTAAAGAAAGACATTTAACAAAAGATAAAAAATAATTTAAAAGCATTACCAAAGACAATCAATCTCCTTTCCTTTCTAAATATAAAAGGAAACCTAACAAAAGAAAAATAAAACAGAGGAAGAACGCCAAAATTCAACCAAAGATAACTAAATTATGTACAAGCTAAACAGTTGGCTATTATAAGCCAACTGCTTGTACAATTTTAAAAAATACTCAAGAGTGAAAATAAAGTCAAAAATATAATATAAACTAAAGGAGTAGTTAATTGGAATTTAAGCATATACCAGTTCTATTAAATGAAACAATCGAGGGATTAAACATTAAGCCAGACGGTATTTATGTTGACGGAACAATAGGAGGAGCTGGACATAGTAAAAAAATAATAGAAAAGTTATCAGACAAAGGTTTTTTAATAGGAATAGACAGAGATAAAGAAGCACTTAAAGCAGCAGGAGATAATTTAAAAGATTATAAAAATTTTAAACTAGTACATGGAAATCATGATGATATTAAAGAAATATTAGAGGAAATAGGAATAGATAAAGTTGATGGCATATTACTAGACTTAGGCGTATCATCATATCAACTAGATGAAAAATCGAGGGGATTTAGCTACATAGCTGATAGCAAGCTTGATATGAGAATGGACAAAGAACAAAAATTGTCAGCATATGATGTAGTAAATAAATATAAAGAAGGAACCTTGGCAGATTTGATATATGCATATGGTGAAGAAAGGTATTCAAGAAAAATTGCAAAAAACATTTGCATAGCAAGAAAAAATAAACCAATAGAAACAACAAAAGAGCTAGCAGATATAATTGAAAAGACGGTACCATTTAGTAAAGATGGACATCCTGCAAAAAGAACATTTCAAGCAATTAGAATAGAAGTAAATAATGAAATAGAACCACTTTACAACACAGTAATGGATTGCATAAATTCTCTAAAAACAGGTGGAAGACTATGCATTATAACATTCCATTCCTTAGAAGATAGAGCTGTAAAAAAAGCTTACATAGATGCAGAAGGAAAATGTACATGTCCAAAAGACTTACCATACTGCGTATGTGGTAGTAAAACACTTGGCAAGATAATAAATAAAAAGCCAATAGAAGCAAGCAAAGAAGAATTAGAAATAAATTCAAGAGCAAAAAGTGCTAAATTAAGAATATTTGAAAGAAGAGAAAAAGCAAATTAAATTCGCAAATAAAAAGCTAATCGAATAATTGAAATGTATTAAATTAAAATATAAGAAAAACTATAAAAAATCAAAAGAAAAGAGGTGATAACTTATGATAGACTATTATGAATATGAAACTAGTCCTAGAAAAATTGACCCAGACTATGAAAGACCAAATCTTAAAAAAACAAATACGCAAAAAAAGTCTAAAAAAGCTCAAAACAAATCTGTTAAAGAGTCTAGAAAAACAGTCAAATACATAATAGAAATAGCGCTAGCTTTTGCTGTGTTATTAACCATAAGTTATCGTTACTCACTAATAAATACAAGATTTTCAGAAAAAGAAAGCTTAAAATCAGAGTTGGCTGACCTTCAAAAACAAAATGCGCAATTACAATTAAGCATTGAAACAGGCACAAATATAAATAACATTGAACAACAAGCCAAAGAAAAATTAGGAATGAAAAAATTGGACAATAGCCAAAAAGTATATGTAAGCTTACCAAAAGAAGACTATGTTGAGTCTAGTGCAGAACAGGTTGAAACTGGAGAAGAAGAAACTTGGTGGCAAGCATTAATAAATGATTTATTTGGAAATTAAAGACCATTTAGGTCTTTTTTTCTTTTCCTTTTCATAAATTTATATAAAGGTTACCAATGCTATTGCATAACAAGCTCCAATATATATTCTGACGCATTTCACGGCGCGGGTCGCTATTCGCTCCAGCTTGCCCGCTCCACTCCGCTTAAAAAGAGAGCAAGACATTTGGTGATTTTAAGCAAGCCTTAAAATCGCAGAGCTTCGTTCGCTGAAATGCTATAGAACATATATTGGAGCTTGTTAATAATAGCTTTGTTTATATAAATTTATGAAAAGGAGAAGATATGGTTGGTAGATTGAGTGTAAGAAAGCGAATGAAAAACACTATATTTTTGTCAGTAACGCTAATAGTTGCTCTATTAGTAAGAATAGGATATATACAATTTGTAGAAGGAGAAGAATTAAAAGCAAAAGCATATGCTCAGCAAACTTCAGATAGAGTTGTTAGTAGCAAAAGAGGAACTATATATGATACAACAGGAGAAGTGGTACTTGCGGTAAGTAGCTCAGTAGAAACAGTAACAGTAAATCCAACACATATTAAAGATGAGGACAAAGAAAAAGTGGCACAAAAACTTAGTGAAATATTTGAATTAGACTATGAAACAGTGTTAAAAAGAGTAAAAAAGCGTTCATCAATAGAAACTATAGTTAGAAAAGTAGACAAAGAAAAAACAAATATATTAAGAGAATGGATGAGTGAAAATAATATTACAGAAGGAATAAATATAGATGAAGACTCAAAAAGATATTATCCTCTAAACAATTTAGCATCACAGGTAATTGGATTCTGCGGAAGCGATAATCAAGGACTAAATGGTATTGAAGCAAAATATGATGAATATTTAAAAGGAAAAGCAGGCTCAATTAGTAAAGTAACAGATGCATCAGGAGGTACAATAGAAGATAACCCAGAAGAATATAATGAGCCACAAGATGGAGATGATTTAGTATTAACGATAGATGCCACTATACAAGCAATAGCTGAAAAATACTTAAAAGAAGCCTGTATCGACAATGAGTGTACAGATGGTGGAAATGTAATAATAATGAATCCGAAAACTGGAGATATTTTAGCACTAGCAGGTTACCCTGACTATAATTTAAACGACCCATTTGCAGTAGATGAAAGTTTATCAGAAGAAGAACAAAGTACACGAATGCAAAGCTTGTGGCGTAATAAGGCAATATCAGATACATATGAGCCGGGGTCTACATTTAAATTAGTTACAGCATCAGCTGCTTTAGAAGAAGGAATAACAACACCGGATAAAGAAGGAGAGTTTACGTGCATTGGATATATAGATGTAGCAGGAGTAAAAATGAAATGCTGGAGATATTATAGACCACATGGCTCAGAGAGCTTAAGACAGGCATTAATGAATTCGTGTAACCCTGTATTTATAGGATTAGGACAAAAATTAGGAGTTCATAAATATTATGAATATTTAAATAAATTTGGATTTTTCAAAACCACAGGAATAGATTTGCCGGGAGAAGCAAATTCTATATTTTTAAAAGAAGAAAAAGTTGGACCTGTAGAACTGGGCACAATTGCATTTGGTCAAAGATTTGAAGTAACACCTATACAGATGGCAACAATGCTGTCAACAATAGCTAATGGAGGAGTTTATACAAAACCAAGGTTAGTTAAACAAATAATAAGCAATACCGAAGTAGATGAAAACGGGAATAAAAAAGTTACAAATATAGAACCAGAATATGGAGATAGAGTAATTTCAGAAGAAACAGCAAAAAATATTTTAAGCATGATGCAAACGGTTGTAGATGAAGGAACTGGTAAAAATGCTAAAGTAACAGGATATTCTATTGGAGGAAAAACAGGAACATCAGAAGATGGAGTAAATACAGGCAAATATGTAACATCATTTATAGGAACAGCACCAATAGAAGACCCAGAGGTTGTTGTGTTAATAACATTATATAATCCAACAGGAGAAGGAGGACATCAAGGAGGAGCGTGGTTCATTTTGTCACTACATCATACAAAACATTCAAAAAGTCCTACAATCAAAGCTAAAAGTAAATAATCAAATCAAGGGAAAGTAATTAAATTTGCTTTCTCTTTTTTAGATTGAAATCTATTAGGCATTGTAATATTTATAAAATTATGATATTCTAGATATACAATAAAAATAAGGAGGTATCAATGAAAAAAGTAGAGATACAAAAAATTGTAGATGAATTAGAAATGAGATTTATGGATACAACAGTATATTATAATAAAATAACAGGAGAAATATTAAATGTACAAGATGATGATTTTAGAATAGTTGAAGATGATGATTTTGAAAAAAATATTGAAAATTATCCAGAATGGCAAAGAGAACATTTAAAAAAAGTATATGATTTATTATATAATGATATAGACAATTATATTGCATTGCCTAACAACTTTGAAATAAAAGACAGTGATATTATGGAAGAATTTATTGACACTATTTCTAATAATAACAAAAAAATTCAATTAGAAAATTGTATGTGGAAAAAAGGAATGTATCGAAAATTTAAGGACAAGTTAATAGAGGTAGGATTAGAGAATGAGTATTATAAATTTTATGATGAAAAGCTAAAAGAAATAGCTATAGAATGGTGCAAAGAAAATAATTTAGAGTATGAAGAATAGGAGAAATATATGAAGTTAAAAGATAAGGAATTATGGTTAGAATTATATGAAATAGCTGAAAAGATACAAAAATTAGAGCCATGGAAATATTTATGGGACATGGACTTATTAATATATCTATGTCAACCATTGAATGAGATTTTTTATTGTAGTGTAATGGGACATGGAGGAATGCACAGGGCTATAGCGATTTATCAGGGTGAGCAAATTCACGGATTTTTTGAAGTAGCTAAAAATCAAATACCAGAATATATGTTATTAAATTATCAAGAATGCTTAATGTGTAATTTTATAGGAAGACAAGAGACATTACCGAAAAATAGAGAAATAATTAAAGAATTAGGATTAAGTTTTAGAGGAACATGGATATCATTTGAAAGTTTTGAAAAAGGATATGAGCCAAGTCCAATAAATATAAAACAAGTAAAAATAATGATAGAAGCATTAAAGAATTTTTATATGATGTTTAGAGCAATTATAGAACAAGGAATAAAAGTTGACTTTGAAAACGGAGAAATTTTAGCAAGGCATTATAATAAAGAGAAAAAACTATTTTTAAATTATCCTGCACCACTAATGTTACCAGAAAAACATTATGATACAATAAAAGCTGATGATAAATTTGAAAAAGATATAATGAAATTGCCACAAACAGAAATGGAAATTGAATATGAATTTTTAAATTATGTTCCTATAAGAATAAGAGATAACAAAGAACAAGATGGAAGATATTATTATCCTAGAGCAAGATTTATTGCAGAAAGAAAGTCCAGATTTGTAATATCACATGATTTAATAAACAAAAATGACTATGAAAATGAAAGAGATTATATAATAGAATCTGTAGAACTTTTAATAAATAATTTTTATAAAATGGGGAGACCAAAGAGCATATATGTAAGAGACGAAGAAACAAAAATGTATTTAAAAGATATTGCAGACAAGGCAAAAATTAAGTTAATAGTAAAACCAAAATTAAAAGCAATTGATGAATTTTATCGTTCTTTAAGTAGAATGGGAATGTAATATTTTAATAAAATATTATATAGTCATTTTTTATTAAAACAATAAAAAATTGTTATGATTTTTGAAAAAACATAGCAATTTTTTTATACTAATTTATAAATAATTACAACAATAATTTGTCCATTGGAGAGCAAAAAGGTTTTAGAAGATTTTCTCCTAAACAGCATTGAAAGGTGTCAAAACACCATGCTGGTGAAAGTTAATCGATCGAAATTTGCTGACGCTTTCGAGAAAAAATGACATTTTGTAAGTGCTTATGAAAATCAAAAATTTTATAAAATACGGTTTTATGGATGGTG
>CAMMLF010000030.1 GCA_946497585.1 uncultured Clostridium sp. | reverse complement strand
CCCTGTAACCACTGAGGCACATCGCCATATAGAGTGCAGTTTTGATATGGACTGCTGCCATCTCTATCTCCCCTGATGTCGTATAGAGTGACCACCTAGTATAAGAGGGTACTAGGAATTACTGGCGCCAGCTTAGCGAATCGAACACTATCCTATGGCTTTGGAGGCCACTTGGTCACCATGACCTAGCTGACATATAAGACAAATTTGATTAAAACAACCAAATTTGTCTGCATCTACGAAAGAAGGATTTGGCTTTAACGGGTCAAACGTCCGGCATTTACAGCTTTCGCTACCTACAATATGCTATTAGCACCTTTTATTTTACGAGTTGGGTTCACTCAATAAATTAATTAACTTTTACCCAATTACATCCAAATGCGCGTTTACCAGTGTTTATAGCATTAGCAATCAACATTTGAACTTTCCAGTTATCCATTTTGGTGTCAACAGAAAGTGAAGCATCTTTTATAGAATTGTAAGAAGTTACTAATTCACTATTTGCCTCCCTATCTTTAATTACTTTCTTAATTTTCACTTTATTCATAAGAAAACCACCTTTCTCTATAATTTTAAATGGAGCAGGTAGTGGGAATTGAACCCACATCGACTGCTTGGAAGGCAGTAATAATAGCCATTATACCATACCTGCGTATAAACTGCATTTTATTATCCGAGATGCAGAACTCGATAATGTAAATGACAATAATCTTACATATCTCAGTTTAGTTTGTACCTCGTTACTCTTTAGAAACAACACCTATTGGTGTAAGGGACTCCAGAATACCCCTAACTAACAGTTCAACTCTGAAAGATAACCATCATCTTCTCCATCTCGGGAATATTTTACTGTTAGCGCCTAAGCCACAACTTTCAACCCAACCCCAACGCGTCTTGCAATTAGCAAGTTTGCCAGAGCGTTCGCTTAGCTTTCTTTTCTCACGACTAAACTTATCTTGAAACCAAGTCTCTAATATATTTCCACCGAATTTCACTTGGAGACACTTCCATCTCCTTTGACCTGTGCCTTACGCCGTTGATAGCGCATTCAGCCATAACAATTATTGTTTTTGTACTTTTTAGAGCTACCCGACTTCACCACGAGGAGGTAAGTACAATGAAGCCATATAGTTCGGTAGGACGGCGTACCCTACATCTCTTTAAAGACCCAACAGCATCAAACTACCAGATGTGACACGTGCATTTCTGCCGCCTCAGCCGGAATTGAACCAACCTACATATTTTTTCTAAGTCATTGGGTGTGATAGCTGCCACTTTCTATCCTCGAACTTTTATATGTATTACACAGAGAAATAACAAATTGAATTATCAGGATATTCCTTCCTTAATTCAGCTACTCTTTCTTTTGCGGCTGGAAGACTTTCTGCAAATTCTGTATGTATTACTTTATAAGGAACGTCAGAATTCATTCTTCCGCCTTCTTCTACTAGTATTTTTTGCCTTATTTTCTTTTCCACTTTTTTAACTGTATTATCATTTTTCTTAATTGCCATAGTTACTCCACCTTTCTTTACTCTGGTATTTTTATTTTCTTTATTACTTCAACTTTTGCTATAAATTCTCCTAAATGGAAAGTAATTTTTCCATTATTTATAGTACTTTTATTTTTTAAATTGTTTCTTATATTATTTACAATTTGATTTTTCACACTATCTGTTGTCATTTTTCCATTGTCTTCTAACATTCTTGTAGTTTGTGTAAATTTAACTTCATAAATTTTGCCATTAACTATAATTAAATTATAAATTCCATTACCTGTCATAGAGTATTTTCTTTTATACGTGTTAGGAAAATTCTTTTTTAAAAATTCTCCAAATTTATAACCATATTCCCAAAAATATTCTACCATAATAATCACTTTCCTTTCTTTTAATTATAATATAATTATATCATAATTTCAAAAGGAAGTCAAATTAGCAACTCTTAATCATTCTATATACTTTTTCTAATTCTTCATTAGATAAGCTATTCAATAATTTTTCATAATTATCATCTGTTTTTAATGCTTTTAATTCGTTTAATAAAGTAGCTTTTCTTGCTGATTTTACAAAGTTTTTCATTTCTAATCTTCTTTCATATTCAGCTTTCTTTTTCTCCATTAACTCTTTTTCAGTAATTACTATTTTTGCAACAGTAGATAAAGTACTCTCATCTCTATCAAAATCAAAAGCATTAACTTCTACTACTTTTGCTACTGCATAACCATTTATTGTATTAACAACTACAATATCACCTACTGCGGCGTTCTCATAATCTTGATAAGCATAATTCTTTCCTTCATATTTATTTGAATAACAATTTTTAAATTGAACTTTAACCATTTTTATTCTCCTTTCTTTAATAACTTTTCAAAAATTTTATGATTTTGTTCTATAACTGTGCAAATTTCGTCTAATTCTTTTAGCCAACCTATACCTATGTTATTCCTTAATAGTTCAGCATAAACTTCTGCTAAAATTACATCACGAAGCTCATTATTTTGGTCATAAACTTGATGATAACTAATCATAATTGGAATTTCCATTTCAAAAACAAACATTAAAACTCCTTTATCATCAAAACTCATTCTTAAAACTCTTTCATAGTCAGTTTTCATAATATCATTTAAAATATAAGAAATTAGTTCTTCTAATGAATTAAATTCCATTTTCAACTCCTTTCTAAAAAGTAACTTCTTTCAAATATTTTCCACACTGTTTTAAAAATTTACTTACAAAACAATGAAAATTTTGTTTGTCTCCTTTTAAAACAATTTTACAAGTGAAAAAATCTGATAAGTTAATTTTTATTATTTGTAAATTATAATAATTAGCAATATCAATAGCTGACCTTATTATAGCATCATCTCTTATTGTTTCACATTGATTTTTATCTACGTGATGAACTTCTTTTTCAAAACTAATTTTCCTTTTATTAAACATATAAATCATTTCCTTTCATATGGTGGGCATACCAGGACTCGAACCTGAAGCTAAGGCTTAGAAGGCCCTTGTTTTGTCCAGTTAAACTATACGCCCATTATTTTATCTAATTCTCCATTGTAAGCCACATTTACTGCAAGTATATAAATAATATTCTTCGTATGAAAGACCTAGCATTCCTTTTGTTTCACATACTGCAACAGGAATATTAAGTTCATATCCACAATTAGGACAAATATTATCATCATTTACTCTATTTACTTTAAATCCTAAAATTTCTTTCATTTAGCACCTCTTTATAGGATATTCTAATTCTTCTATTGGATAATTATTATCTTTAAACCATTTATGAATTACTTCTCTTTCGCTACATTTATTATTAGGAGTTTCATATACTATTAAAACCATAACAGGCTCTTCTTTTAAATTTTCATTCTTTTTTATTTTCTCTGCTAATATTTCAAATCGTTTTAAAATTTCTTGAAAATTTAATTGAGAAAGCTGTTTATAATAGTTTTTTAAAAATAAACATTCGTTAGGATTTTTAATATCACAATTTTCTAATCCTCTACATTCTCCATCACATTCATTATTTGGAACGAATGGTTCGGCGCGAAGACCGTTAAGAACTCCATTCTTATCTTTGAAATGATAGTTTTTATTTTTAAATTGATGAAACCATTTTGGGTCAAACATTGCTGTACTAAGAGGTATCATATAAGGTTTAAAAAAACGAATTTGATAAAAGTAAGATGTATAAATTTTCATTTTTAATCTACCTTTCTTTTAATGGTAGGGATGGCTGGACTCGAACCAGCGACTTCTATCTTATCAGGATAGCACTCTGACCTGCTGAGTTACACCCCTATATTTTTTATTTTCTATAATAATTATACACTAATTTTTACCAAAAATCAAATTTTAGTTAAAGAAAGGCGCGAAAACTATAATGTTAACGCGCCAGCTGTTTATTTTACTACATCATTTATTGCATTTTGTGTTTTATCTATTGGATGTTCAATTGTTTGTTCAATACCATTGACATAGCTTTGGTCTTTGTCATTTTTCATATTGCTAATCCAAGTATAACCTATTCCTAAAACTATAAAAATTACAGCTATAAGAATTAACCAATGCCACCAATGCCAATGATGGTCGTCATAACATTCCATACGGCAAAACTCCTTTTATATATATTAAATCAAAAAGGATGAATCCAATTTGATTTTTAAACGCGAACTATATCATAAATTCTATCATTAAGAACTTTTAACATAACTTCGTAAGGGTTTTCATCAATAGCCATTAAAACATTTTTAAAAGTTGAAACTGATTGTCCACTTACCATAGCTACATTTTTATTTTCACTAATAGCGTGATATGTATCTTGTCTACTGTCCACGTTCCAATATATAATTTTTGGAATTACATAACCGTTTTGTTGAAATTTATAAGCTATTTCATCCATTAGTTTATTTTGTTTAGCAACTTCTGCTTCTTTATTATAATTCCAACCATAATTTCCAGTAGCATTATCAAATTCCATATCTGAAATTATAATAATTGCTTTTGGTAAATCTTCTTGTGAAAGATTATTGTCTGTTGCCGTTTTTAATACTAAATCAAAAGCTGCCTCAATGTTAGTATTTTGACAAATATCTGGAATACATCTTACTTTTTCTTTTAAGTTACTTCCTTTTAAATCTATAAAAGAAGGTTTTGATGAAAAAGTTAAGAATTTATTATGCCAAGGACCTTTGTTTCTTTCTGCAAAATATAGAGAAAGTCCAATAGAAGTACAAATAGGTCTACCTTCCATAGAAGCTGAAGTATCAGCCATTACAAGTACATTGTTTTCTCCTTCTACATAGTTAGGTAAAGCTTTCCATTGTTCTTCAAGAACTTCATCCCATTTAGTAAGACTATATAGTCTACTACGCCAGTCAGACTCGTCTAATCCAGCGGCTTCCATTATATCATAAGGATATAAAGTTTTTGAATTAATTTTCTCTTCACCTTTTTTAACTTTTTCTATATATTGCTTAAATTCAATTAAATTATGTTCCTTAAAAGCATTTCTATATTTCTTCATTGCTAATGAAGGAACTTCTCTATAAACAATCTTATCCCATTCATCTTTACTCATATTTCTTTCAACAATATTAAGTTGTTTTCTTAAAGCTGAAAGCATTTGTCTATATTCTTTATAAGATAAATGTAGTTTTTTAGCAGTTAATTTTCCTAGCTTAGCGCTTTCTATTGAAACTCCTGATGTTGATTTTAACCATTTTGCTAAAAGACTAATTGGTTTTCCTCTTTGTAATCTAATCATATCTGTACTCAACTGTTCATTAATTAGTTCAAACGTATCGTCTTCTAGTGGAGTTCCAACAAATTCATATAAATCATCCCATCTACCAAAGATAGGAATTAAAGCAACATTCTTTCTCATTACTTCTGTATGATAATTTGCTAAATATTTAATTAGAATACGAAAAGTTCTTCTTTCTCCTAGTCCACCTCTGATATTTCTTGCGTAGAACAACATTTTCATAGCTAATAAATTATCTTCTGCAAAAGCTTTTGTAAATTTGTCTATAATTTCTTGTGAAGGTCTTGTTCTTAAAGCTCCAATTACTACAAACATATCTAAAAGCGCAGAATTAGTTGTTTTATATGCTAATGCTCCATTTTCTGTTATTGCTTCGTTAGTTTCTTTCATTATACTTTCTACAAATTTACTCATCTTAACCTCCATTTTTACTAAAATAAAACAAGGCACTTTATATGCATACTTGGCCGATGGGCCAAATTCTGGAGTTGAACCAGAGATAACCGACTTTTTGTTTAAATTGCTGTATGTGCCTTTATCAAAAACTAGGGACTGATATCGATTTTTCAGATTTTAAATCAGAATTTAATATAAAATTAATGCTGTCTGTCCCTACTATAAATTAAATTAAACAACTTTATAAGCGAATAGATTTTGGCTTTTCAACTGGGGTCGCCTCACTATTCCCAACTTATAAAGCAACTGTAAACAATGTTTCCATTTGTAATAATTTACAATTAAAAACTTGCACCTAATATCTTTTTAAAAATTGTTGTTTTTAAAAAAATTCTACTGGTTAGATTGCTGTATGACCCCTTTATTTTTGTTAATTTAATTATAACAAAAGTTCTAATTAAAATCAAATATTTAGTAAACAATTATTTCTGAATTAAAATATCTTTCAAATAATTGAACCATATTTTTTCTTGCCACTGGGTTCATAGTATGAATATAAATATAAGGTATTTCTATATTATTTTCAACCATATATTTTGCTATATCATACCCTTCTTTTTCTTCACCCAAATCATTATCTAAGTCAATTACGTCATATCTATTATTTAAAAGCTCAATAGCTTCTTTATATGTTCTTACAACCGTTATCACATTGTCCATTCCTTCTTGATGCCATCTTTCAGGATAACGAATGTCATCTATATATAAAATTCTCATACTAATCACTTCTTTCTTATTTATTTTCTATAATAATTATAACAAAATTTCAAAGAAAAATCAAATTTTTATTGGAGCACTCGGTAGGATTTGAACCTACGATACTGGATTTGCAGTCCAGCGCCTTAACCAACTTGGCCACGAGTGCATAGTTGGCGCGCTTACTAGGATTTGAACCCAGAGTTACTCGGTCCGTAGCCGAGCGTTTTCTCCAATTAAACTATAAGCGCATGGGGTAGGCAGTGAGACTTGAACTCACGACTTCCAGTGTCACAAACTGGCGTTCTGCCAGCTGAACTATACCTACCATATTAGTACCATAGACAATCCCAATATTCTGCTAATAAATGTCTTGCTCTGTCTATTTTAAATTCGTCTATTCCTTCTTGTCCTTCTGTTAAACCGACAATCGCAATTTTAAAGCCTTCGATGATTTGGTCTAAAATTTCTAACCATAATTTTTGAGGCATTTTTTCTTGTTCTTCTGATTTTTCACTGCTAAAGTTGGCGCAAAGTCGACCAGGAGTTACAAGTTCTGCTATATGTTCTCTATAATAACACAATTTACTATACACAAATAAGTCTAATGTATAGTCTAAATTAAAGAATTCATAAGAACAAAAACCTTGCTCATCTTCTTGATTTCTACAATCAGCACCAGGCAGACCCTCAGTTTTTTCATTTACTTCTTCTGGATTATAGTAGCCTGGCATATCCATTTGAGTTAATCCTAATTCTTCTAAATATTTATTTATCTTCATTTTTCTTTCTCCATAATTCCCAAAAGTCAGATTTTATAATAAAGTCATTCATTTCTTCCCATAATCTGCTCATAAAAAATGGTGATTCTCCCCTTAACCATTCACGAATTACTCTATTTCTTTCAGGTTCTAAATTATCTACTAGCTGATATAAATAATAGTGCATATCATCTAGTTTAGCTTTTTGGTATTGTCTTAACTCAAATCTACCATTAAAAACATCCTTTTTTAATTCCTTATTAAATTCTCTAACTTTTTTATTTATTTTTTTATCTACTTTTGATTTTGACATAATAAACACCAGCCTTTCTAATAACTTCCAAACCATTCATCTATTGTTTTTTCGCAAAATCCCATAGCTGCTGCGAACTCTTTACAATAGGTGTAATAAGTTTCTATATCCATTATTTGTCCATCTTCTAATTCGCCATACCAAACTTTTTCCATTTTACAACTTTCATTATAGATATCTAGTCTAGTACTATCAATTAATTCAAATTTCATTATATTCTTTCTTGGCATAATTATCATTTCCTTTCTTTTTAAAAATTGGCGCCTGCAGAAGGACTCGAACCTTCGCGCCGATTTCTCGACCTAACAGTTTAGCAAACTGTCCCCTTCACCAACTTGGGTATACAGGCGTATTAGTATTTTCCTTCTTTTTTCATCTGTTCTACCATTTCTTGTAATTCTTCTTGTGTATAATTATATTCTTTTAATTCAATGTGGTTATGAGTGTCCCTACATTTATAACAATAAAACTTTTTATAATGACCTGCTTTCTTTTGTTTTGCAGTTTTTCTAAAAATAGAATGAATTTCACCACATCTTGGACAATATAATCTTGTAGGAGTCGTACTTTGTCTCATTAAAAACGACCTCCTTTTACTGAACTCAACATAATAATCAACTTCTTTCCTTTTTTATTCTTCTATAATAATTATAACACAATTTTAAAACAAAATCAAATTTAAAAAAAATCAAGGCACAAAAACGAATTACCAATTCGGTGCTCGTGTGGTCGAGCAAAGTAAATGCTGTATGTGCCTTTTTCTTTGGTGGAGTAGAGGAGAATTGAACTCCTGTCCCATAATTTTCAATAAAAATTTTCTACAAGTTTAGTTTATTTTAAAAATAGTAAGTTAAATAATAGTAAAACAAACAAAACTTTATTTAACTGGTTGTTCCGAAAAAACAATTTTACAACCATCAAATTGTTTATCTATATAATTACATCTTTCAAAAGAAAGGAGGTGAATCACATGAAAACTACATAAGCTTATTCAACTAAGCAGCGATTAATAACTTTTCTTGCCTTGCTCTTATTCTTTTCCAGACTTTTTAAGTGTCCTGTCTGACCACTACTTGCTTATTTTTATATTCAATTATAGTCGAAACCATTACTACCCCATATAGGGAAGGAATATTTCTATTCCTTATTTTTATTTTTATTTTGTCTTCTTTCTGCTTTTTCAGCTTTTAAACGGTCTTTCTCTGCTTTTTCAGCGCTTCTTTGTGCGGCCGCCTCTAACTTTGTTAAATATTCTTGTCTAATTTCCTCTACATCAAATTTTTCTGGATTGTGTAAAGTTATATTAACAGTAGCATAATAATTAACTCCATCAATTGGAATTGTAACTAAGCGACCTTTTACAACTGGCTCGTGTTGATATTTTTCATTGTTTAAACCATTTTCAACAGCTTTGTATAGATTAGCTCTAACTTCACTTTCTTGTTGTTTACTTAACTTTTTACTCATTTTACTTCTCCTTTCATTTTATATTTTAATTATATCAAAAATTTTTATTATTTTCAAGAATTTATTAGTTCCATTTTATAGTCCAATCTATTTCTTCTTTTGTTTCTTTATCTTTGTAAATTTCTTCAATTTCTTCCAAAGTAACTGGCTCATAATTGACACATTCTACACTAACACAATACATATTTTTATGAGGTACATACTTATTATGAATATGTCCATAAATCATTTTCGCGCCGTAATACATACCTGCATAATCAATTATAGGATAATGACTTAAGATTATTTGTTGTTTATCTTCTGTAATTTGTAAATAATCATAAACTTTTTCAAAGCACTCATCAAAATCGCGCTGTCCAACAAATCTATCATGATTACCCTTTATTAGAATTTTCTTTCCTTTTAATTGTTTTAATATAGAAATTGTATTTTCTTTTGAACCTTTAAAAGAAACATCACCTAATATATATACTGTATCATCATCTGTCACTTTCTTATTCCAATTTTCAATTAATTTTTTATTCATTTCTTCTACATTATCAAAAGGTCTATTACACATCTTTATAATTTTTTCGTGGAAGAAATGTGTATCTGCAATAAAATAATTTTTTCCCACTCTAATCACTCTTTTCTATTTTAAAAATTCTTCAAACCATTCTACAATGGCAAATTTAAATTTAATAGGCTCTTCTTTTTGTATATAGAAATAATCTTTATCAAGAGAAGAAATTTCCGCTCTTTGTGTATTATCTTCTTCAAATCCTACAAAAGATAATGGTGGATATAATACTCCCCACCAACATTCTACTGTTTTTTGAGAATTATAATACCATACTCCAAAAATAATAATACACAAACCTAAAATTCCTATTAAAATTTTCTTACCCATAAAATCCTCCTTTTACTCACAAAAGATTTTATAGTTCGATTTCTCCTTCATCTATTAACTCATCAATAAGTTGTTGTAATTTTTGTTTTTCTTTACTGCGATTAAATCTTTGCTTTTTCTCTCTTTCTTGTTTTTGCTTTTGCAGTTCTTCGTATTGTTCTTTTGTTGTATCATATGCTTTTATTATAATACAATCTTCTCTCTTAGTCAAATCTGGAAAAGTTAGCTGTCCACTATCTTCAATTTTCCCATTACCTTTCATAGTTAAAAAGTTAGCTTTCCATTCTCTAATAGCATCATTAACTTTTTCTTCTTCTTTACGAGGAAGAGTATGTAACCATTCATGATTTTCTAAAGCTACATTCGCGCCGTTTTCTACAGTAGCTTTTCCTCCTTCTGACTGATGGCGCAAATGGTGATAAGTAATCATATGAGCATCTTTCTTATAGCCTGTTATTTTTCTAATTCCTGCGCGTTCAACAAAACAGCCATCTCCATAAATTCTTTTTAAAGCTTTTCTAGCTTTAGAATTTTTCTTACTCATATTTATTCTCCTCTCTAATAAATTGGATGGTCTTTACATAACTGTCTTACTGCAATTTTCAATTCATCATCTGTGAATCTTGCATCTTTACCAAATTTTAATCCTTCTGCAATTAAAACAGCCACTGTCGCAATATCGTCTTCTGTAAATCCTCTAGTAGTAACTGCGGCAGTTCCTAATCTTATACCACTTGTTATCATTGGTTTTTCTGTATCTTTTGGTACTGCATTCTTATTAACAGTAATTCCTAATTCTTCTAATCTTTGTTGTGCTTCTAATCCTGTAATTCCTTTATTTCTTAAATCAATAAGAATTAAATGATTATCTGTTCCTCCTGATACTAAATTAAATCCACAAGCTACTAAACCTTCTGCCAATACTTTACAGTTTTCTACAATTTGTCTTTGATATAATTTAAATTCTGGTTGTAATGCTTCTTCAAAACAAACTGCTTTTGCAGCTATTACGTGTTCTAATGGACCACCTTGAGTACCTGGAAATACTGCACTGTTCAATTTCTTTCCTAGTTCAGATTTTGCTAATATAATTCCTCCTCTTGGACCTCTTAAAGTTTTATGAGTTGTTGAAGTAACAATATCTGCATAAGGTACTGGACTTGGATGTAAACCAGCGGCAACTAGGCCAGCTATATGAGCCATATCTACCATAAAATAGCATTTATGTTTTTCTATATATTTTATATCTTCATCTGAAAGTACTTTTGGTTCAGTAGAAATTCCAATACTTTCGTTATAAGCATCTACACTTTCTCTTATTGCTTTAAAATCGATTATTCTTGGATATGCGCTTGCACCAGCTAAAACTAATCTAGGTTTATATTCAAAAATTAGTTGGCGTAATTCATCATAATTGATACGACCGTCCTCTTTAACTCCATAAGGAACGAAGTTGTATAATTTTCCACTTTGATTAACTGGAGAACCGTGTGTTAAATGGCCGCCATTTTCCAAACTCATTCCTATAACTGTATCACCAGGTTGTAGAATGGCTTGATATGCTGCCATATTAGCTTGCGCGCCGCTATGTGGTTGAACATTTGCATATTCAGCTCCGAAAAGTTTCTTTACTCTATCTATTGCTAATTGTTCTATTGCATCAACATTTTCGCATCCACCATAATATCTTTTTTTAGGATAACCTTCTGCATATTTATTAGTTAAAATAGTTCCCATTGCTTCCATTACTTCTTTACTTGTAAAATTTTCTGAAGCAATTAATTCTATTGTATTCTCTTGTCTTTCTTTTTCTTTTTGTATATAAGCCCAAATTAAAGGGTCTTTCTCTTTTAAACTCATATATTATTCCTCCACTTGTTTATTTAATTGTTTTATTTGATAGTAAACTTCTGAAATACATTCTTTGCAATTTTCTATTGTATTTCTTTTTTCACAAAAAGTTTTTAAACATTTTCTACAACATTCTGTCATTTTAAACCTCTCTTACTAAATAAGTTATATTTGGTTGTTTATTCTTTTGTGTTAAATTACTTGTTAAATTTATAGCGCCAATTAATATTAAAGTTAAACCAGCTAGAAATAGTAAGGCAGCTACAATGCGAAGAAAAATATCTTTCATAAACAATCCTCCTTAAAAACTATTTTAATTATATAATATTTTTGAATAAAAATCAACTTCTGCGCAATTAAAATTTTATATTAAAAATTTGACTAAAAATTTAAAATATGGTATTTCACGTGCGCATACGCGCGTTATTTATAAAGGAAGATTTTTTAGTTGGCGCGAAGCTCATTCTCAAAAACTTGAAAAATTTTTGTTTTTGTGTTATACTAAAAATAGTTTATTATATAGGAGGTATTATGTCAGAGGAAACAAAGTTAATGTTAGGATTAGCTGGAATAATATTTTTACCTTTTATACTAATGTTATTTAATTTCATTTGGAATAAAGTAGAAGACTTTATAGAGAAAAGGAGGAAAAAGAAATGACAATAGAAGAACAATTAAATTTAATGCCAATAGAAGAAGAAATTCAATATATGATATTGTTTATAAAAAGATATTGTAATTTATGGAATATAAAAAATTTAACTTTAGTTAATAAGAATACAATAGAAGATAAAGCATTTTTAGCAATTTATAAAAATAATAAACATAATTTATATAAATTAAATATTGTTAATAATATAAAAGATGTAATTTTAAACAAAGGAGAAACAATCATTATAAATACTGATACAAAATTATTGAGAGAAACTCAAATAAATTTTATAAAAACAAATTATACATTAAATTTATTTTTAGATTATACACCAGAATATTTAATGGAAATTTTAAAATTTTATAAAGTTGATTTTAGTAATGCAAATCCAACTCCTTATGGAATGGAAGAAGAATTATTACCTATTTTTAATAAATATATAAATAATGAATTAGACGTTTTTGATTTAGATAATGAATCAAGAAAGAAACTAATTGAATTCTTAAAGATAAAAAACAAAAGAACAAATATAAGTTTTATAAATTCCTCTTCAAAAATACTACTTAATGAGGAATAACAAAATTTTAGTCGCTGATAGGTCGAATTACATATAAAAAAGAAGTAATCGGCTGGAGGTGATTTTTTGAAATGGAGTTCTTAGAAATAGCCAAAACGATTGCAGATATAGGTTTCTTAGTTATATTGGCGGCCGCAGTAATTTATCTTTTAGTTAAGTATTTTTCTGCTGTGATAGATATGAAAGTTAAAAAAGGTAAATTACCAGAAGAGGCTGAACATATACAATACGACTCTGTTTCGGCTTTAAAAGAGCTACATCCTTATTTTAACAAAATCGATAGTATTTTGGAAGTAAAATTACCAATTACAAAAATTGGTGGACCAGTAAGAACAGAAATTTTTAAAGACACTTTACAAATCTTTTATGAAGAGAGCAAACAAATTACTTATGCTTTACTAGATAAAAATATTACAAAAAATAACTTCTTATCTGAAAATGTAAAAGCGTTAAACGACGTAGTAAAAAAATCTACTGAAAAAATGAGAGAACAACAGATTCCTGAAATTGTAATAAAAAAATTTTGGGAGTGGAATTACAAAAGACACGATTATATAGCAGGTACTTTAAGTGATATCAACTCAAGTACAGTTTTTGATAGTGTTATAGAAAAAGAATATGCTGCTTTAAACTTATTCCAAAGTACATCATATTTTGTTTTAATGGATGCTGAAAGAACTTTAAAAACTCTTAACGGAGACTTAACAGGAACGACATACAAGGGGAAGATAATAGAGAGCCTTCATTACGAGGAGGAAGAAAATGATAGAGTTAAATAATAAAATAATAGAAATACCACCAAAACTAAAATATCTAATGGCGGGCGAAGAAAGAGAAATTATTATAAAAGTTTCAAAAACTTTATTCACAACTGAAAAAGAAAATAGTAATTTTATTTTAATTGTCAAAAATAATGATGGAGAAGCCGAAGAAATAATTTTAGATTATTTGGGTGAAGATGATTTAAATTTTTATTATAAATGGAATTTAAATAAAGAAAAAACTATTGAAGGAAAATTATTTTTACAATTTAAAATTATAAGAACATTAGAAGAAACTGAAGATAAAGAAAATGAAATAGACCCTGATTTTTTAATTCCTTATGGAGATGATACTAATGGAGTGTGGTATTCTACTGTTAATTTTATTCAAATAGATAAATCTTTACAATAATTTTATAAATACAACAGTTGACTTGTTTAATTGTAAACAGACTGGAGGTAAAAATGGAAAAAGATACTTATCCCGTCAGTAAGATAATAAGGAATATGGCACCTATAATTTTGCTGATTGGA
>CAMMLF010000029.1 GCA_946497585.1 uncultured Clostridium sp. | reverse complement strand
TGTTCTCGAACATTTCAAGTGAGCGTAGGCGACGTAGGAGCGGAGCGTAACGTGCTTTGCCTTAAGCGAATAGCGACCCGCGTGGCGAAATGAGAGAGAATGTATATTGGTCTTTTTATAATAATATTAAACTGCAATATTTTTTTGCAAAAATTGTCGAATTTAGTATGACAAAAGTCCCTAAAATTCAGCAAAATAATATTGACATTTTTGTAAAATTATGGTATTTTTAATATGAAGCTAGAAATTAACAAAGAATTTTAACTAAAAAACTATTAAATTCAAACATTTTAGATATATTTTTATTTGAAAGGAATGGTTAATCATATGTTAAATAACGAAATAAACGAATTAAGAGAAAAATTAGATAATGCTATACTTAGAAATGAAAATTATGACGTAATTTATCAAATTAGTATTCAGTTAGACGAATTAATTGCAAGGTATTATAGAGAAACTAAGTTTAAAGCTGTAAAAAATTAATTACATATCCTTTTAAACTTTAGGCATTATTTCACTTTTAATGCTATTTTTGTGCTCCAAAATTGCTATTTTAGTCCAAATTTATGTCAAAAATAGCAAAAAATGTTGACAAGTTTTTGAAATTATTCTATAATTTATTATAGTATTATTAAGAGGAGGAGTTTTATGAATATTAAGAAAATGTCTAAAATAATATCAGCAATTTTAATAATAACAACTATATTAAGTGCATTTAATATGGTTTTAGCTACTGAACCATCTATACCATCTAGTGTTGAGCCAAGTGGTGCTACTGATGTAAGCAATATCGCAGGTATGGTTATATATGTAATTCAAATTATTGCATTTGCAGCAGCTGTTATTATGCTTATATTTGTAGGTATTAAATTCTTAACAGCTTCACCAGAAGGTAAAGCAGAAGTTAAGAAAATTGCTGTTATATATGTAGTAGGTGCTATACTATTATTCGCAGCTACTGGTATCTTAGGAATTGTTAGAAACTTAGCAAGCAGTATTTCATCTACATCTACATCAACAGCAAATCCATAGTATAAAATGTAAAACAAATCTCCCGGCTTAACCCCGGGAGATTTTAAAAAATTATTTTGCTTTTCTAACAATTGAAAGTGCTGACATTTCTTCCTTAAATAAATCTTCTTTTATTTTATTTACATAGTCTAAAGTAATTTTATTAAAAGCATCAATATAATCCAAGCAATTTATTTCTTTCATACTGTCTTGTAAAAAGTTTCTGCCTATAGTTTCTACATCATCATATTCAGATACATATTCACCATAAAGGGCTTTTTTATTTCTTTCAAAATCCTCATTACTTATTGTTTCGTCTTTAAGTGTTTTTATGATTTCTTCATTTATTTTTTCTGGATTTTCTGACTGTCCTCCAATTACTATATGAGAGTATTCATCTGCAAACTCATCATAAAACTCTAGTGGTCCCATTAGTAAACCTTCAGTATATAGTCTTTGATATAATTTTGAACTCTTACCTATTAGGCTATTTAATATTATTTCTATAGCAATTTGTTTCATTGCATTATCTTCATTCTCAAGTATATCTCTATACCCTATCATAAATAGCGGAATATTTACTTCCATATTTTGCTCTTTTACTTTTTTGTTTATTGTATATTCCTTTTCAGGGTATATTCTTTTAATTTCTCCCATTTTTTCTTTTGGAAGTAATCTCTTTTTTACCTCTTCTAATATTTTTTCTGGTTCAAAGTTTCCGCTTATGCACATTGTCATATTAGATGGATGGTAAAAAGTATTATAACAATCATAAAGAGTTTCTTTTGTAATATGACTGATTGATTCTACAGTTCCAGCTATGTCTAATTTTACTGGATTATTTTTGTACAAGCAGTCCATTAAATTAACATATAACTTCCAAGCTGGTTCATCATCATATCTTCCAATTTCTTGTCCTATTATTCCTCTTTCTTTTTCTACATTTTGGTCTGTAAAATATGGATGTTGCACATAGTCCATAAGCTCATCTAGGCCTTCATAAAAATTATTTGTTCCTCCAAACAAGTATGCTGTATGGTCATTTGTTGTGTAAGCGTTTGCGTCTAATCCAAGCGACATAAGTTTGTACAAGCTATCTACTCCGTTTTCTTGTTCAAACATTTTGTGTTCTAAGTAGTGGGCAACTCCATCTGGAACTTTAACTTCTTTGCCCGTTTTAGGTTCTATAAAATGATTGTCTATTGAGCCAAATTTAGTACCCCATATGATATATTTTTTATTTGTATTTGGCTTTGGAATTATTATAATTTTCATTCCATTGTCTAATGTCTCTATATATACGCTTTCTTTTATTTTATCATTTTGTATTTTTTGCATTAATTTGCTCCTTTCGATTTAATCTAAATTCTGCTTATGCATTCATTTTTTGCTTTCAAATTTAATTTCGACTTGGTTTTAAAATTGTTTATTAACATTTTTTACTTTGCACTATCATTAGTCAAAAAGTAAATTGTATCTTCTTTTACTTTTTGAGCTACTTTTATTACATCATCTTTTGTAACTTTTTTTATCATTTCTTTATATTCAGTTACATTCAAATGTTCTTCAAACAAGTTTTGGTCAAAATAGAAAGTTATCATATCTTCTTTTGACTCTTCTATAAGTTCTATTGATGACACTATTAATTGTTTTGCTGAATTAAATTCACCATCACTTATTTTGCCATTTTTCATATCTTCTAATTGTTCTTCTACTATTTTTAATGCTTTGTCATAATTCTCAATTTCTATTCCTGTTTGAATTAAAATAACATTTTTTCTTCTAATGTAAGATGAGCCTGCAGAATAAGCCAAGCTTGCTTTTTCGCGCACGTTCTGGAACAATTTAGAATTTGCGCCACCGCCCAAAATAGTGTTATACATTGACACTGCTGTCTTGTTTTTGTCATCTACATCTAATCCAATTATTAATTTGCCTTGTGTTACATCTTGAATTTCATTTACAACATTTGGCTTACTTGGTGCTATGTGCACATTTGGTATTTGTGGTAAGTTTTTGCTTAGTATTTCCGGTACTTTTATATTGTCTATATTATTTCCTGTTATATATAAATCAATTTTACAGTCTTTTAGCAATTCTTTATAATATGCATATAGATTTATTTCATTTATGTTTGCTAAATCTTCTACAGAGCCATATTTATAAAGAGAATAACTCTCATCTGCAAACATATTTTCCAAGCATCTTTCTTTTGCATAAAGTGCTTTATTATCTTTTCTAGACTCTATTAATCTTTGTAAATTTAATTTTTCTTGATCTACATATAGTTTATTAAAGCCATTATTCTCTACAAGTGGATTAAATACTATGTCTAATAATAAGTTTACACCTTCTTGCAAAAGGTTTTCATTGTTCAATGTATATGTGTTTTCTAGTGTTTCTAGGTAAAACTTTAACACATGGTAGTTTCCTAACTTGTCAACCCCACAATTAAAACCAGCTCCATAAAGCTCTTCTAATCTTTTTGCAATTTCTTCTTGAGTTTTTAAATTGTTTGTTCCTCTTCTAAGCACTGATGTTAAAAGTGCGTTTTTTGTGCAATTTTCTTTGGTTAGTGGCACTGTAATAAAAAGTGCTACTAAATTTGTTTTAAATTTATTTGATTGTAATTTTGTTATCTGCATTTAAGTCATCTTCCTTTCTTTTGATTTTTAAATTATCTTATTTATTGATTGTTTCTATTATTTTCTAATATATTCCATTATTATATTCTACTTTAATTTGATATTTCCTCTAATTACTTTGAATTTTTAAAGTGATTTATTAAACGATAAAACTTGGTTTTCCATTCTTGCTTTTTATTATTTAAATCAATATGTCTTTAATTTTCTATTTCATAGATGTCAAACTTATTTACCTGTCCTACGTATGTGTAATTTTGCTTAATATAATCTGCTACATCATACACAAATTGATATATTTCTTTTTCTTCATCAGTTTCGTGTAAAATTAAAATTTGAGTATTGCTTAATTCTTTTATTTGTTCTATTAGTCCTTTTTCACCTTTGCTACCCAAGTTCCCTCTTAATGGTAGGTCATAATCTCCATTATCTAAATCATTTAAATAAAGTGAAATCAGTGGAGCATATGTAGAAAGTACAATTGTATCTTTATCATTATTTTGTACATAATCTCCCACTTCTTCTATTGTTTCTCTCATTTTCGGGTCTATTATTGCTCCATAAAAAGGGCTGTCTTGTGGTATATAATTAATTAAATGTGCATAATTCCACATATCTTTTGCACTATATGCAAAGAGCAATATTATTATACATAATATTATTGTATTTATTATGTTTTTTATACTATTTTCTTCTATAATTGGTTTTACTAAAAAATCTATTATATACATTAAATTTATTATCATTAATATACTTGCCAAATATACATGATATACATTTAATATTGGTATAACAATTATGTATGCACAAATTGAGAATGCAAAAATGCTTAGCATTTTATTTGTTGTTTCTTTTATTTTTAGCTTATTCTCTTCATTTAATTTTTCTTTTATTTCTAGCTTTTTGCCATTTGTTTTTGATTTAATTGTTTTTATTATAATAACTGATGAAACTAGAGTCATTATTGGCAATAACAAAAATAACAATAAGCTAAAAATATTTCCTTCTGTAGCCCAGTTTTTACTTCCAAATTCACCTATACCTAGTATTGCATAATCTATAAAATTAAATAAATTATTTTGTGTATATAAATATGCTAAAAAAGCTAATAATAAAACTAGCGCTGTAAGTAATTCTTTAAATAATGATTTAATATCTTTATTTATAATTTCATATGCTATAATCGCTATAAAATAAGCTACTCCTAGTTTTTGATATGTTAGGAAGACCAAGAAAAGCATTAGTCCTTGCACAAGGCTTTTAGCTGTACCTTTTTTCATCTTCAATATTAGTAAAAATCCTAATAAATAAAAGGTATATGCTAAAGTTGTGTAGTTTGCCCCTCCTCCTATGATACTTGATATGAGTGCAATTATTAGTAATGTGTATAATAAAGAAAATCTTTTATTTACTTTTAATTCTTTTAGTATTACATAACATGCAAAAAACATTAAGCTAGAAATTATTAAATTTAAAGTTCGAAATATAAAGATATTTTCTCCAAATATTTTTAAAAATATAGATGAAATGTAAAAAAATAATGGAGTTATTATTACATTGTTATCTGTATAAATTGTTAATCCATTTGCTAATTTATATGAATTTAAAAAGTTGTATGCTTCGTCTGTATTTGATATAACTACATTGTAAACTCTTGCTAGCATTGCAAGAGCTATAAGTATTAGAACAAATATGTTGTCGTGTTTTTTTACAAAACTTACTATGTTTTTCACTTTTACTATTATTCCTTCCTAAGGCGCAATTATCTTCCAACCTTACAGAAAAAAGGGCGTTACAAACGCCCCCTAATTAAAACTTTCTTTTTCTAGCTGCCTCTGATTTTTTCTTTCTTTTTACACTAGGTTTTTCATAGCATTCTCTTTTACGAACCTCTTGTAAAACACCATTTCTGGCACATTGCCTTTTAAATCTTTTTAAGGCATCTTCTATATTTCCATTATTAACTTTAACCTCTGACATAATATCCCCTCCTTCCAGCTATTCACTATTGTATGGGATTATTGGGATATCTCCCTCAATACCTATTAATTATACATTATGTGCTATGCGGTTGTCAAGTGGGGTTTTGTAAAATTTTGCAAAAGCTCGTCCATAATTTTATTTTACCTTTTTACTAATAATCCTTTCTTTCTCATACAATCTAGGAATTTCAACAGGAGTATCTTCTTTAATAGTTTCTTTTGCGTCAAGTATTTTTTGATTGTATGAACCTCTAAATCTTAGTTTAGGACTGGTTTTATCTATTTCAAACTTACCATCTACAACTACATCAAAGTATTTAATAAGCTCTTCTGTTGTTGAGTTTTCTTTTTGCATTTTATCTACTATATCATCTTTAAAATCAAATCCGGTATAACACCATATAGATTTATCTGGATATTTTTCTTTAACTTGTTTTACAAGATTTAAAACTCCTGCTTGGTTTTGTGGTTCAAGTGGCTCTCCACCAAGAAGGCTCAAACCTTCTATATAATCATGGTTCATGTATTCTAAAACTTGATTTATTTCTTTTTGCGTAAATTCTTTTCCATAGTTAAAATCCCAGGCACATTCATTAAAGCATCCTTTGCAGTGATGGTTGCAACCGCTTACAAATACTGATACTCTGACTCCTTCGCCATTTGCTACATCGACTCGTTTTATATCTGCATAATTCATTTATTTTTTCCCTTTCATATTTCTTATTACAAGTCACAATATACATCCTCTCTCATTTCACGGCGCGGGTCGCTCCGCTCCAGCTTGCACGTTCCACTGCGCTTCGAACTCCTAAGACAGATATGAGCGTTATACTTTGTCAGCTCCGTTCACTGAAATGTACGAGAACATATATTGTGACTTTTACATATAAACTATAATTATTTGAAATAATTACAAATGTAATACCCTTTGCTTAATTTCCTTCGTCTTTCCTGCATTCCAAAAGTTCTCGCCAAGGTAGCCACAAGTACGTCTTACAACAGTCATTTTGCTGTGGTCTTTATTTCCGCAATTTGGGCATTCCCATTCATTGTCATCATTTATTTTTATTTCTCCGTCAAATCCGCATACATGGCAGTAGTCAGATTTTGTATTAAATTCTGCATATTGAATATTATCATAAATGAATTTTACAACACTTCTTAATGCTTCTATATTGTTTTGCATATTTGGTATTTCAATGTAAGATATTGCTCCACCTGAAGATATTTTTTGGAATTCGCTTTCGAATTTTAATTTATCAAAAGCATCTATTTTTTCTCTAACATCTACATGGTAAGAGTTTGTATAATATCCTTTATCTGTTACGTCTTCAATTGTTCCAAATCTTTCTTTGTCTATTTTTGCAAACTTATAGCATAAGCTTTCTGCTGGTGTTCCGTATAGTGCAAATCCTATGTTTGTTTCTTTTTTCCAACGATTAACTGTTTCTCTTAAATGATTCATAACTTTTAGGGCAAATTCATGTCCTGCTGGCTCTGTTTGTGAAACTCCTGTCATAAGCTTTGTCATTTCATATATTCCTATATATCCTAAAGATATTGTTGAATATCCACCATAAAGTAGTTTATCTATTTTTTCCCCTTTTTTCAAACGAGCTATTGCTCCGTATTGCCAGTGAATTGGGCTTATATCTGATGTTGTTCCGACTAATGCATTATGTCTGCACATTAAAGCTTTTTTGCAAAGTTCTAGTCTTTCATCTAATAGTTTCCAGAATTTATTTTCATCGCCATTTGCTATTATTGCAACTTGAGGTAAGTTCAAACTTACTACACCTTGATTAAATCTTCCCTCAAATTTGTAGTTTCCATTTTCATCTTTCCAAGGTGATAAAAAGCTTCTACATCCCATTGGGCCAAATACGTTTCCTTCATAATTTTCACGCATTTTTTTAGCTGATATATAATCTGGATACATTCTTTTTGCTGAACATTTTACTGCAAGCTCTGTTAAATAATCATACTCTCCACCTGTTAAATTATTGAAATCATCTAAAACATACACAAGTTTAGGGAATGCTGGCGTTACATAAACTCCTGCTTCATTTTTTATTCCTTCATATCTTTGTCTTAGCACTTCTTCAATAATCATTGCATTTTCTTTTATGTATGGGTCATCTTTTTCTAAGTGCAAGAATAATGTAACGAAAGGTGCTTGTCCATTTGTTGTCATTAAAGTATTTATTTGATATTGAATTGTTTGTATTCCTGATTTTAGCTCATATTTTAATCTATCTTGAACTAAATCTTCAATAACATCTTCTGAAAGTTTATTTTTGTATTTTTTTTCTATTTCTTTTTTAAATTTGTCATAGCTTTTTCTTAAATATTTTCCTAAGTGGATTAAATCTACTGATTGTCCACCATATTGGTTACTTGCAACAGTTGAAATTATTTGTGTTACAACAGTACATGCTACTTGAAAGCTCTTTGGACTTTCTATCATTTTGCCATTCATTACTGTTCCATTATCTAACATGTCTCCAATATTTATTAAACAGCAGTTAAAAATTGGTTGAACAAAATAATCCGCATCATGGAAGTGCAAAACGCCTTCTTGATGTGCTTTTGATATTTCTTCTGGTAATAATAATCTGTTTGTTAAATCTCTTGATACTTCTCCAGCTATATAATCTCTTTGTGTAGAAGCAAGCATTGTGTTTTTGTTAGAATTTTCTTCGGCTAGCTCTTTATTTTCATTTCTTATTAGCTTTAAAATAGATTCATCAGTTGTATTTGCTTTTCTAACTAGAGCTCTTGTATATCTATATACAATATATTGTTTTGCTAATTCATATCTATCTAATTCCATTAGCTTTTTTTCAATAATGTCTTGTATATCTTCAACAAGAATTCTCCTTTTGTCTAATTCTTCTACATATTTTATTATCCCTTTTATTTCTTCTTTAGTAGCTCTTTCTTTTGTTCTTACATCTTTATTGGCTTTTTCAATTGCTATTTGAATTTTGCTCCTATCAAAATCCACAACTCTTCCGTCTCTTTTTATTACCTTCATTTCGTCCCCCATTTCTGCTTCAATAAAAACCTCTATCAGTTGTATTTTTAAAGCTACAATTATTAAGTTTAGGTCTCTTTAAGCTTTAATTGCTTAAACTTTTAGACTATTTGAAAACCAATCATATCTTACATTCTTATTTTTTAAAAGTCAAATAATTTACTATGTCATATATGTTCATTTTTTATGTTTCTGTAGCTATTTTAGCTTTATTTTTTGGGAGTTTTGAAGTTTTTGTCTTTTTGTCTTTTCCAACTCTTTTTTTCGAGTTTTCCTTATTTTTATGGGGTTACGTAGCGAATATGACATTTTTGTTACATTTATAGATTTAGCACAAAAATAGACAATTTTTGACATTTATTTTTTCAAAAATCGTCTATTTTTATTTAAAGCATTTAATTATGTTTCCTTTTTATTTATTGATTATTTTTTGTTGATTACGTTTTTTCGTTTTGCATTTTGCATTTGCCATATATCAAAACTATGCTTGTTTTTCTCTAGCTTTTATTACTAATCTATCTTGCCCATAGTTAGTACAAGTAATTAAAGTAATTTCTCTTTGACCATTTGTTAACTGACTTGTACAGCTTACATCTGTAGGATCTACTACATATCTGTTATATACCACATATGTTACTGTTTCGCCATTTAAGTCTGTTAAATTAACTTCATCACCAATTTCTGCTCCACTAAGTTTTCCAAACATTTTTCCACTTCTATAATTATGCCCTACAATGCAATAATTTCCAACTTTATTTGGATTTGGACCCCAATATTTACATAGCGAAACTTTTAATAATTCTTCTGATTCTTCTGAAAGTACAGGGTAATTAATCCCTAGTTTTGGATAATCTAAAATTGCCTCTGTTTGGTATGTTTGGCCATTTGCCGTTACTTGAGATTCTAAAGTATTTGTTGTTGTTTCTGTATGCATTTCTATTATAGGTACTTCCTCTTCTGTTGGTTCTTCATCTAACGCTACAACAATAAAACTTTCTTCTACTGTTGTTTGGTCATTCATTTGGTTAAGTATTTCTCTTGATATAGATTCTTTTTGATTTTTATCATATTCTGCGAAAACATAATATCCAGTCAGAATTACGATTAATACTAAGCATAGTATAAATATTACTTTATATGTTTTTCTTTTTCTCTTTAGTTCTGGTGTTACATATACTTTTTCTGATACTAGTATTTGATTCATAATTCCTCCCTTCTGTTAAAATATGATTTGCTTTATAAGTAACAACTAATGGCAGTGATTTCTTTTTTATTTTATTTGCTTTTCAAATTTATTTTCTGTTAGTTGTTTTGTCTTTATCAAGTTCATCAAACAAATTAGCAATCATAGCAAATTGTTCTAAGCTCAAATTTTCGCCTCTTTCTACTTCTTCTATTTTACACTCTTTTAGTATATTTTTCAACACTTCTTTATCAATTATACTAGATAATGAGTTTAAAATCGTTTTTCTTCTTTGCGTAAAATTTGTTTTAATTATATCGAAAAATAATTTTTCATTATTTACTTTAACTGCCTTTTCATTTCTTTTTGTTATTTTTACTACTGCTGATTCTACTTCTGGAGATGGTATAAAACATTCTTTTGGAACGTTTGCAACAATTTTGCTATCTGCATAATATTTTACATAGTATGTAATCGCTCCTGCCTTTTTTGTTCCGGGCTCTGCACAAATTCTTTCTGCCACTTCTTTTTGTATAAGTATGGTAATGTCTTTTATGTTGGTATTAAGTAGTTTTGTTATAATAGAAGTAGTTATATAATATGGCAAATTTGCAACAATTTTAGCTTTTGGAGCTATTTTATCTATGTCTACATGTAAGATGTCATCTTGAATAATTTGCACATTATTATATAATTTAAAACGGTCTTCTAAAATTTGCACCATATTACTGTCTAGTTCAACTGCTATTACTTTGCTTGCTTTTTCAGCCAAAATTGCTGTTAAAGTTCCAAGACCCGGTCCTATTTCTATAACAGTATCTTCGCTTGTAACTTCGCTTGCAATAGTTTGCAAACTTTGCTCATCAAATAAAAAGTTTTGACCCAGTCTTTTATTTGGATGAACATCATATTTATTCATTATGAATTTGGTTTCTTCAAATATATTCATTGTAATCCTTTCTTTTTACTTTTGGGACGGTCCTTTTCGTAAAATAATTAATATTATCTATGCCACAATATACATTCTCTCCTATTTTGCTGCGCGGGTCGCTATTCGCTCCAGCTTGCACGTCTCGCTCCGCTCCTACGTCGCCTGCGCTCATCTAAAATATCGAGAAGTATATTGCTGGCATTTATATAAATACATTTTACGAAAAGGTCCGTCCCCATCGTAAAATTAGTATTGTGTTGTTGTTGTTTCTTGCTGTAATGTTACATTTATTACAGTTCCTTCATCTACACTGGTTCCGGCAATTGGGTCTTGTGCTATAACAATTCCACTACCTGTACTTGCTATATTTAGGTTCTTTGCTTTAAGCATTATCTTAGCCTGTTCGAATGTAACACCTTTTAAGTCTGGCACACTTTGTGATACTCTTTCATCACTACCTTCTACATATAGCTTAACTATGCCACCTTCTGTAAGTGCTGTCCCCTTTGGTGGTACTTGTTCTTTTACTATATCGTCTGCAGATGCATTTGTACTGTATTCTAAACCAGCTTCTTGTAATATTTTTTGAGCTTCTGCAACTGTTTTGTTTACTACATCAGGTGTATTTACAGTCTGCATCGTAGATGTATCTACTACTTCATTAGAAGGTATATCTAAGTATGGTAATACCTCTGATAATATTTGAGATACTGCTGGAGCAGCTATACTTCCTCCATAATGATTTGAACTTTGTGGATCATATAATGTTAATAAGCATACAACCTTAACATCTTCTACTGGTGCAATTGCTACAAATGATGCTACATATCCTTCTTCTGGTTTATCTGGGTTTGGTTCAGATGTTCCTGTTTTTCCACCGATAGTATAACCTTTAACTTGAGCATAACTTCCGCCACCTTCTTCAACAACAGATTGCATCATGCTTTTCATTTTGTCTGCAGTTTCTTCTGAAATTACTTGCCTTACTTCTTTAGTTTCAACTTTTGTTATTGTTCCTGTTTCTGGATTTTCTATTTGTTTTACAACATGAGGCGTTACCATTTTTCCGTCATTAGCTATACTTGATATAGCTGTTATAAGCTGAAGTGGTGTTATTGTAAATCTTTGTCCAAATGACATTGTTGCAAGCTCAACTGGTCCGACGTTTTCTTCACTCCAAAATGAGCTTGTACCTTCACTTGGTAAATCTATCCCTGTTTTATCAAAGAAGCCAAAGGCTTCTAAGTAATCATAAAATTTCTCTACGCCTATTCTTTGACCAACTTGTATTAAAGCCGGGTTACATGAATTTTCTAGTGCATTTCTTAATGTTTGACTTCCATGACCCGATGTATTACTGCAATTAATTCGTCTATCTGCCACTATTTCATATCCTGGACAAAAAAATTCATCCTTAGTATCTGTTTCTACTACATTTTCTTCTAATGCAATTGAGGCTGTAATAGTTTTAAAAGTTGAACCTGGTTCGTATGTATCAAGTACTGCTCTGTTTCTCCACATTGAATAAAGGGTATTTGTTTGTTCTTGCTGAGATAAATCATCCCAACCTTCACTATACCATTCATTTGGTGTATATGGGTCATTTAAGTTATAATCTGGATATGTTGCCATTGCCAATATGCTACCATCTTCTGGGTCCATTATTATAACATTTCCGCCTCTTTCGCACTCATTTTCTTCAACTGCTTGTTTTAAATATTTTTCTGCTATTGTTTGTATATTTGAGTCTATTGTTAAATATATGTTACTTCCGTTTTCTGGAGCTATGTACTCTTCATTTTGGTCTGGTATTGCTTCTCTAGTTACATCTATTGCTGTTGTAAGTCTACCTGATGTACCCTTTAATACATCATCATAACTTAATTCTATTCCATCTAATCCTTGATTATTGCTACCACAAAATCCTATAACATTTGATGCTAAGTTATTATATGGATAATATCTTTTAACATCTGCATCAATGTTTACACCTGATGTTGCTTTATTTTCTTCTAGCCAAGTTTCTAGTTCAGAAACTTTGTCTGTTTCTACTTTTGATACAATTGTTTCTACGCTATTTGAACTTGTAAGTTTTGCATATACTTCATCTCTATTAAGTTCAAATATTTCAGCCATTTTGTCCGCCATTTTTTGTTTTAATTCATCTGTTGCTTCTTCATCACTTTGACCATCTTTTCCTTTTGCTGTAATATAGCTTGGGTTTACTGAAATAGTGTCTACATCAACACTTATGGCTAGTGCTTTACCTGTCGAATCATAAATTGTTCCTCTTTTTGCACTAATTAATGTGCTTGAAGTTGATTGACTATATTCTCGTCTTTTTAGCTCTTCTCCATCCACAAATTGTAGCCAACCAACTCTTCCTAATAGGAATGCAAATATTAGTATTAGTACTATTCCTAATATAAACATTTTTTTCGGGTTAATTTTTATTTGTTTTTGACTATTTATAGACACTACATTATTCTTTTTGTTTCTTGGAACTTTTTTAAATTTATTTGACATTTGTGCTCTTTCCTTTACTTTTTATTATTTTTAATTTTATCTGTATTATACTTTTGATGCGCTTTTAACACATATTAGTTTTATGTTATTTATTTTTATTTATATTATCACAATTATATTTTACAGGAAAAGTGCAAAAAAATCAATGAAAATTATGTGAATTTTGCTAAGCTAAAACTTTTCGACAAATTTCGACATTTGTAATTTATCTGAGTATAATAAATCAGCACAAGTAGAAGCCTCATGCCTTTATTTGTGCTGGTAAAAAAACAAGGTTTGCCTTAATGTGGCATTCCTTGTTATTTAAGTCTGTCAAAAAGGAGCGTCCCCATTGATTGTCAATGTCAAAAAGGAGCGTCCCCATTGACAAAAAGGAGCGTCCCCATTGACACATTATTCTCCCTCAAAAATCTGGTCAAATTCTTCTCCAGTAATTTTTTCTTTTTCTACAAGTACTTCGGCTACTCTGTCTAGTTTATCTCTGTGTTCTCTTAAGATATTCTTAGCCTCCGCATAAGCATTGTCTATAATTTTCTTTACTTCTTCATCTATAACGCCTGCAGTTTCTTCTGAGTATGATTTTTCATGTCCCCAGTCTCTGCCTATAAATACTTCATCATTGTCTGAGCCAAGTGTAATTGTTCCTATTCTATCACTCATACCATATTTAGTTACCATAGATTTAGCTATTTGTGTCGCTCTTTCTATATCATTGCTTGCACCTGTTGAAATATCTCCTAACACTAGTTCTTCTGATGCTCTACCACCAAGTAATGATACTATATTTTCTAACATTTCTGTTTTTGATATAAATGATTTATCTTCTGTTGGTCTATACATAGTATATCCCCCAGCCATACCTCTTGGGATAATAGATATTTCGTGTACAGGGTCTTGTGTTTTTAAGTATCTACTTACTACTGCGTGACCACCTTCGTGGTAAGCTACAAGTTTCTTTTCTTTGTCACTTCTTACTCTTGTTTTCTTTTCAGGTCCCATAGTTACTTTTACCATGGCAT